>NZ_LZHK01000141.1:0-17491 GCF_001690415.1 Gilliamella sp. Imp1-1 | reverse complement strand
TTTATTTTTTAAAATGGAAACCTAAGCTATCATAAAGCTTTTCCTTTTCAAGCGTTAATAGCTATCTATCTTTACCTCTTCATCACAATTAATGATATTAAAACAAAGCAAAACTATATTTTTCATCTATCAATGTTTAACAGTTAATTAGATATTGATTGTTATAAGATTTCAACATTAATTTTAGGTAATCGGCTTTTTATTTAACGACTATAGGTATTAAGATGAATTCATATTTATTACTTTTTTTTGCAATTATTTGTGAAGTTGTTGCAACTTCTTCATTAAAACTATCTGATGGATTTACCAATCTTATCTATTCCATCATTACCATTGTGGGCTATAGCGCTTCGTTTTATTTACTCTCATTAGCACTAAAAACTATTCCCGTAGGTATTGCTTATGCTATCTGGTCTGGAATTGGAATTGTATTAATAAGCTTAATTGCATGGGTTTTTCTAAAACAAACTTTAGATTTTGCAGCTTTAGTTGGTATGGGGTTTATTATGTTTGGTGTTGTGATTATTAATTTATTTTCAAAAGTATCAGGGCATTGATTAATCGTAAATTAACTATAGGATAAATCCAAATAAAACTGTTCAATCAAATGAATGAGATCAGATTAAAATTAGGAAAGTATGAAATTTATTAATTGATATCATTCTCAATTTCAAATTCAATCTTTTTAATTGCTTGTTCACAGCGGTAAATTCGGTTATCAATTGCGGCGATTTTACTTTGATTGATAATTTCGGGCGATAGCTCTAGCTCGTATTTCATATCTTGTAGTCGGCGCAAATAATCTAGGTGGCGCATATGTTTTTGGGCTAGGGTTTCTGCAATAATATTTTGGAACCCTTTTTGGCGTAGGTTTTGGGTTGCTAGTTCACGCGTTAGGGCAGCAATTTGGTTAACTAACTTGTCAGATAAAAAAGTTATTTGTTCAACTTTTTCTAATTTTATATTAGCAACTAACACTTGATAAGTTTGTTTGATTTTTTCAAGGTAAAATGTTTTATCTGTTACAATTTTATTCGTTTGAAATAGTTGCTCGTCAAAATAAGGTTCTTGAAATTGTTGATCATTTGCTAAATTAATTTGCTGTTCTAATTTGTCAATTTGCTTTCGTAGTATAGTGAGTAAATTTGCCATTGTGATTATTCTTTATAATAAGTTGAGCTATCATTGTCTTGACCGAAATAATCACCTAAATGTAATTTGGCTAGGTTGATAATTTTCATAAATGCTTCAAATGTTAATTTATTGTCTTCTATACTATTTTTTTCGGCAATAATTTTTTTAGCAATTAATTTTATTTTTAATTGGTTATAACACTCAATTAAATTAAGCGGTAAGGGTGATAGAGCACGTTTTCCTAACCAAAATATTCCTTGCAAGGGCATGCTTAAGGTAAATAGTATGGTTATTATTGTTACAGCAATTTGTGCCGGCATGAAATACTGCCAAAGGAGTAAGCCAATAATGATAGGAGGCAAGTATTTATTTGCGGTTTTTATGTAGTTAATAATTTTTAATTCAGGAAATGAATGTATTAATTGTTTGTCTACTGGGCAAAGCTTCATATACCTTTGACCAGCTTTAAATGTGGTTATTAAATTCATATTATTGTGATTCCTCGACATTCACTTCTTATTGTCTTAAAATAGTGTCATTCAAATTGGGGACTCTCTCTATTTTATCTCAAAAAACAAGATATCAGAAGTCACCTTAGCGTAGTCACATTGATTTTAAATCATGTGTTGAGTTACCAATTTTGATTGGTATATGTCTTTATTATTCAATTTATAGGAATTACTATGTCATCAAGTAATAACGCTCTTGTTCTTAATTGCGGAAGTTCATCATTAAAATTTGCCATTATAAACCCTGAAAATGGTGATGAGTTTTTATCTGGTTTAGCTGAATGTTTTCATCTTCCTGATGCTCGTATTAAGTGGAAGCTTGATGGTGTTAAAAACGAAGCTTCTCTAGGAGCTGGTGCAGCACACAGTGAAGCAATTCGTTTTATTGTTAATAGCATCTTTCCACAAAAGCCAGAATTATTAGATAGCATTAAATCGATTGGTCACCGTATTGTTCATGGTGGCGAAAAATATACCCAGTCAGTTGTTATTGATGATTCAGTATTAAAAGGAATTGAAGAAGCATCTGCTTTTGCACCGTTACATAATCCTGCACATTTAATCGGTATTCGTGAAGCATTTGCTGCGTTCCCACACCTAAAAACTAAAAATGTTGCAGTGTTTGATACTGCATTCCATACAACAATGCCAAAAGAAGCTTATCTATATGCTCTTCCAAACGAACTTTATACTAAACACGGTGTTCGTCGTTATGGTGCGCATGGTACTAGCCATTATTATGTTAGTCGCGAAGCTGCTAAGTTATTAAATAAACCAGTTGACCAAACTAATGTTATTACTTGTCATTTAGGTAATGGCGCATCAATTACAGCTGTTAAAAATGGTAAATGTGTTGAAACTTCAATGGGGTTAACTCCGCTTGAAGGCTTGGTGATGGGTACACGTAGTGGTGATATTGATCCAGCGATTATGTTCTTCTTACATGATAACTTAAAAATGTCTGTTGCTGATATTAATAACCTTTTAAACAAAAAATCTGGTTTATTAGGTTTGACTGGTGTGAGCAGCGATTGCCGTTATGTAACCGATAATTACGATAAAGACGAAAATGCTAAAAATGCTTTAGATGTTTTTGTTCATCGCCTAGTAAAATATATCGGCGGTTATGCTATGCTTTTAGATGGTCGTTTAGATGCTATAGTATTTACTGGAGGTATCGGTGAAAACTCAGAAGAAGTGCGTCGTATGGCATTACAAAAATTAGGTATTCTTGGTTTTGAACTTGATCAAGAACGTAACCTTGCAGCTCGTTTTGGTAACGGTGGCAAAATTACTAAAGATGGTTCAGCTATTGCGATGGTTATTCCAACCAATGAAGAACTTGTCATTGCTCAAGATGCTGCGCGTCTAACTGCTTAATAAATATTCAAAACCGCCTAAATGGCGGTTTGTTTTTATACAATAAAGATTTAAGAGGTAATAATTATGTCTCGTACAATTATGCTCATCCCAACTGGCACTAATGTCGGGTTAACAGGTGTGAGTCTGGGCGTTATTCGAGCTATGGAGCGTCAAGGTATTAATTTAAATGTGTTTAAACCTGTCGCGCAACCAAGAGCTGGTGGCGATGCGCCAGATAATACCACAACCCTAGTGAGCAACAATACATCAATTCCAACACTAAAACCGCTTAAAATGAGCCATGTTGAAAACCTATTAGGTTTAAATCAACAAGATGTGTTAATGGAAGAAATCGTTGCCCTTTATGCCGAAAATACTAAAGGAGCTGATGTTGTTTTAGTTGAAGGTATTGTGCCAACATCTGATTATCCTTTTGCTAATGAACTTAATAATAATATTGCTAAAACTCTTGGCGCCGAAATTATTTTTGTAGTTAATATGGGCAAAGATACGCCAGAACAACTTAGAGATCGTATTGAAATTGCTCGTTCTAACTTTGGTGGTATTAAAAATGATAAAATCGTCGGTGTGATTGTTAATAAAGTTAATGCGCCAGTTGAAGAGCAAAATCTTGCTCGTCCTGATGTTGCTGAAATTTATCATACCCCTAAATTTGATGATAAGAAAATTACTATCGATGATTTAAATGCACACAGTCCATTGCCTGTTCTTGGTTGTATTCCTTGGAATATTGATCTAAGTGCTTGTCGTGCTATAGATATTGCTAAGCATTTTGATGCAAAAATCATTAACGAAGGTTGTATTAAAAATCGTCGTATTAAACATGTGTCTTTCTGCTCTCGCAGCGTACCAAATATTATTAACCACCTACAACCAAATGCACTTTTAGTGACTTCTGCTGATCGTGCTGATGTGTTAGTTACTATCAGTTTAGCGGCAATGAATGGTGTGGCAATTGGTGGTGTACTCCTAACTGGTGGTTATGAAATCGACGATAAAATTGCAAAATTATGCCAACCTGCATTTGATACTGGTTTACCTGTATTTACAGTTAAAACCAACACTTTCCAGACATCGATTAGTCTACAACAATTTAATTTAGAAATTCCTGCTGACGATAAAGAACGTATGGAAAACACCCAAAATTATGTAGCTGATCATATTGATGCTAAATGGATTAAATCATTAAATGAAGTAGTGAATTCTGCACGTCGCTTGTCTCCTCCTGCATTTCGTTATCAATTAACTGAACTTGCGCGTAATGCAAAAAAGGTAGTGGTATTACCAGAAGGTGATGAACCAAGAACGGTTAAAGCAGCCGCAATTTGTGCTGAGCGTAATATCGCTAAATGTGTATTAATTGGGAATCCGGACGAAGTGCGTAAAGTTGCCGCTTCACAAGGCGTAACTTTAGGGCAAGGTGTTGAAATTGTTGATCCTGAATTAATTCGTGAAAAGTATGTACCTCGTTTAGTTGAATTACGTAAAAATAAAGGCATGACAGAAGTAATTGCTCGTGAGCAATTAGCTGATAACGTAGTACTTGGTACAATGATGCTTGAAGCAAATGAAGTTGATGGTTTAGTGTCAGGTGCTGTGCATACAACCGCTAATACTATCCGTCCACCATTACAATTAATTAAAACTGCCCCAGGTAGTTCACTTGTTTCATCAGTATTCTTTATGTTAATGCCTGATCAAGTATATATTTATGGTGACTGTGCAATTAATCCAGATCCAAATGCACAAGAGTTAGCCGAAATTGCCATTCAGTCGGCTGATACAGCAATCGCCTTTGGTATTGAACCTCGTGTTGCGATGATCTCATACTCAACAGGTAGCTCTGGTCAAGGTGCTGATGTTGAAAAAGTGAAAGAAGCAACTCGCATTGCTCAAGAAAAACGTCCTGATCTAATGATTGACGGCCCATTACAATATGATGCAGCGGTAATGCCTGATGTAGCTAAATCAAAGGCGCCTAATTCACAAGTTGCAGGTAAAGCTACTGTGTTTATTTTCCCTGATCTTAATACAGGTAATACCACATATAAAGCAGTACAACGTTCAGCGGATCTTGTTTCGATTGGTCCTATGCTACAAGGCATGCGTAAACCTGTGAATGATTTGTCTCGTGGTGCATTAGTTGATGATATTGTTTACACTATTGCATTAACCGCAATTCAATCAGCACAAGAACAAAACGCTGCAAAATAAGTTTAGCAAAACATTTTAACTAACGATAAAAGGTGATGCAATATCACCTTTTTAATTAAATTTAGCCAACAAGTAATAGTTTTTTAAAGCTTGAGTTATAGCGATTCAGTTTTAAAGTATTTTGTTCTAGAAATTTGCGACAAGGTCTTCAAAAACTTATTTTAAGTCAAGTCCAAGCATTCAAAGTTGATAAAAACAATAAATAATAAAAATTTATAAATGATTTTATCCCTCCATGTTGTTTTTTAATAGTGTTAATAACATTTTCATAAATTGTTCTTTATCATCTTGTAATATGGAAAAAAAATCTTTATCTATTTGTTCAACCAAAGGTACAGTTTCATTTGCTTTATTCAATCCTTTTTGGGTTAATTGAATGGATTTTGCTCGACTATCTTTAATTGAGCAAGAGCGTTTTATATAATTCTTTTTTTATAAATTCTCTAATATTTGGGAAATTGTCATCACATCGATATTTGTTTTATTTGATAAAATAACTTGTGTTATTTCGTCTGGCCGCTGTGATAGATAAGCAAGTGTTGCAAGCACTATAAATTGGGGATGAGTGATAGACTGTTTTTTCAAGCAATTTTGATATTCGTATGCCAGGACGAATAAGTTTTCATAAAAACAAAACCAATAGATTCAGAATCAGTTCGGAATTGAGTCAAAAACTTATTGTCCTTTGTCATAATTTACCCTTCAACTAAGCCATTTAATTTGTAAGTTTTATCTATAATATCATCTGAAATCTGTTTTATAAAATCATAGGATGCTTTAGTATCCATTTTTGGATCCGGTTTTAGAGAAATTTCTGATTTTAATACATATTGATTATGCGATATTTCCATAATTTGATGTGAGAAAAACAGTAAACCTATTTCAGGCATATCAAATTGTTCTGTAAATTCTTGCTCATCAATAATCTTTGATAAAGTCACTTCCATTTCTGGTATATTTTGTAATTTGAAAATACCTTTAGCCCCTGTTTTTAAGTCACCAAATATACGAAAGTCTTCAAGATCAGTTTCCCATAATTTTCTCAAATTAAGCTCAGTATAGTATTGCCAAATTTGAGTTGGTTTAGCTTTGGTTGGTAATATGAAAGAAATTGAAATGGTATTCATAACGTCTCCTTTTAATAAGTTTACTTATCAATTAAGTAAAGAAAATTCAATTCTTTGATCTGTTGACTTATTACAAGGTTAATTTGATGAACATTTTATTGAATTTTGTAATAAGCCTGGATTCCAAAATTATTAATAATATAAAATATTTATAGTTGTTTTTAATTAATGCTCTCAATTTAATCGGTAAATGATACAATAGCATCCTAATTTTGTAATAGTTTATAGTTTAGGAATAAAATTGATGAAAAAAGACATCCACCAACAACGCATATTGATCCTTGATTTTGGTTCTCAAGTTACCCAGTTAATCGCTCGCCGAATTCGTGAAATTGGTGTGTACTGTGAACTTTGGCCGTGGGATGTATCAGAAGAGAAAATCAAACAATTTAATCCTAAGGGTATTATTTTATCAGGTGGTCCTGAAAGTACCACCGATGCTAATAGTCCTCGTGCTCCCGAGTATGTTTTTAATGCTGGCGTACCTGTTTTGGGTATTTGTTATGGCATGCAGACTATGGCAATTCAAGTTGGTAAGGGCGGTCAAGTCACTGGTTCTAACCAACGTGAATTTGGTTATGCTAAAGTGGATCTTGTTGGATCGTCAAAATTAACTGATGGTATTTTCGATAGCGCAAGTGAACAAGGCGTTAATCAACTTGATGTTTGGATGAGCCACGGTGATAAAGTAACAGCATTGCCTGATAGTTTCACACTGATTGGGCGTACTGAAACTTGCCCATTTGCTATTATGGCTAATGACGAAAAACAATTTTATGGCGTTCAATTTCATCCAGAAGTAACTCATACTGTAAAAGGTTTCGAGTTATTGCAACGTTTTGTGATTGATATTTGTAACTGCGAAAAACTTTGGACACCATCTTCAATTATTACCGATGCTATTGCTAGAATTAAAGAACAGGTTGGCAATGACAAAGTATTACTTGGCTTATCAGGAGGGGTTGATTCTTCTGTTACAGCATTGTTATTACACCAAGCTATCGGAGATCAATTAACTTGTGTATTTGTTGATCATGGTTTGTTACGCTTGAACGAAGCTCAACAAGTTATGGATATGTTTGGTAATAAATTTGGCTTAAATATCATAGCTGTAAATGCTGAAGACCGCTTTTTAGCTGCACTAAAAGGTGAAGCAGATCCTGAAGCAAAACGTAAAATTATTGGGCGTGAATTTGTTGCTGTATTTGATGAAGAGGCGGCAAAATTAAAAGATGTAAAATGGTTAGCTCAAGGTACTATCTATCCAGATGTTATTGAATCGGCTGCTGCTGATACTGGCAAAGCCCATGTAATTAAATCACATCATAATGTAGGCGGATTACCAGAAGATATGAAAATGGGCTTAGTTGAGCCACTGCGCGAATTATTTAAAGATGAAGTCCGTAAAGTGGGTTTAGAACTTGGATTACCTTATGACATGCTTTACCGTCATCCATTTCCTGGTCCAGGTCTTGGCGTGCGTGTACTTGGTGAGGTAAAAAAAGAGTATTGCGACTTGTTACGTCAAGCTGATGCTATTTTTATTGAAGAACTTTATAAAGCTAATCTATACCACAAAGTAAGTCAAGCCTTTACTGTGTTCTTACCTGTTCGTTCAGTAGGTGTAATGGGGGATGGCCGTAAATATGATTGGGTTGTATCCTTGCGTGCAGTTGAAACCATCGATTTTATGACGGCTCATTGGGCTCAGTTACCTTATGATTTCCTAGGACGTGTTTCAAATCGAATTATCAACGAAGTTAATGGTATTTCTCGTGTCGTATATGATATAAGCGGAAAACCGCCAGCGACTATTGAATGGGAATAATTGTATTTAATATCACGTAATCTCATATTGTCTTTTTTTGTTATTTTAAGCCTTGTTTGTCAAGGCTTTTTAACCTCATTTAATCCCACTTAGACTCAACTTTTTTAGAGGTATCTTTAATCAGGAATAAATACACTAACAAAAACTAAGTTTAAATTAGTAAAACAAAAGGAAAAAATAAAAATTCCATTTTGATTGTATGTTGCATTTTCTAAAATTGGGATAAAATCCTTTTCCAAATTAGGTATTTGATAAAGTACTATCGACAATCGCAAAACAAACAAATATAAAATAAATAATATTTATCAAATTTTAACATAGACATTTAACGTCATTTACTTTAACATTCGTTGCGTAAATTTTGTGTAATATTTGGGTGAATATCGAGCTAAGAAGAGTATTTTGATGAAAAAATATTTATTAAGTTTTGTAATAGTAATCTCTCCTGTATCTATTTTGTTGGCATTGCCAGCCCAAACCCAAACCCAAACCCAAACTCTTAGCGACCAGCAGTTAATTCACCAGCAAGAGCGTCAAAAAGCGCTAGAGGATTCATTAAATCCAACCTCTCCTGATATTCATTTATTACCGCCAAGTAAAACCGTTGGCGAGATAAACTTTCCTGTTGAGTCATTATGTTTCAATATTAATCGAGTTGAATTAATTGAGCGTGACAAATTACCTTGGTTTATTCCTTTAAAGAAACTCGCTCAACAAGCAGAGCATCGTTGTTTAGGAGGGGAAGGTATTAATTTATTGATGAGTCAGCTGCAAGACCGATTGGTAAGTTATGGTTTTATTACGACCCGAGTGGTTGCGCCAGAGCAAGATTTAGCGAATGGAACGTTAAAATTATTGCTTGTTGAAGGAAAAGTTAGGCACGTTAACTATAGTGATGATAGTGATAAATATGCGCAGCTTTATAGTGCCATGCCAGTTAGAGAAGGCAAAACACTCAATTTACGCGATATTGAGCAAGGGCTTGAAAATTTACAACGTTTGCCCACCGTAAGTGCGCAGATGCAGTTAGTCCCCGGAGACAAACCAGGTGAAAGCGATATAGTTATTAGCCGCAAGCAAAGTAAGATGTGGCGCATTGGTTTATCGGTTGATGATTCAGGTACAAAGACGACAGGTCGGGATCAAGGTGGTGCGACGATTTATTTGGATAACTTATTATCATTAAGTGATTCTTTTTATGCATCAGGGGGACATGATTTAAACGGCAAAGGTAAATATGGTTCACGTAACTATTTATTATCGTATTCTGTGCCATGGGGATATTGGTTGCTTAGTGCTTCGTTATCGGGGAATAAATATCATCAAACGGTAGCGGGACAAAATGAAGATTACAAATACAGTGGTCGCAGTCGGAACGCAAACGTACAGCTCAGTCGAGTGATTCATCGAAATGAATCACAAAAAACGACATTAAGTTATGGCATTAGCTTACGACAATCGCATAACTATATCAATGAAACGGAAATCGAAATCCAGCAAAGGAAGACCACAAACTGGCAATTAGGTTTACAACATCGGCATTATATTAACGATATAGTATTGGATGCGGGCGTGTCATATCAAAAAGGCGTGAGGTGGTTCAATGCACAAAAAGCGCCAGAGGAGCTTAATCCGGAAGATAACGGCAGTGCATTATCGAATATTTTTTTAGTTAACTTTGCGGCCAATATTCCTTTTCGTTTAGGCGAGCAACAATATCGTTATCATATCGACTATCAAGGTCAATACACACGAGGCGAGCGTTTAACTTCACCAGACCAGTTTTCAATAGGCGGGCGTTGGAGCGTACGCGGTTTTGATGGTGAATTAACCTTAAAGGCGGATCGAGGTTGGTATGTTCGTAATGAGCTTGCTTGGCAAGCACCGTTTAATCATGAGCCTTACTTAGGGATTGATACAGGTGGAGTATCTGGGGCAAAAAGTGAATATCTGTTGGGGAGGCACTTAACGGGGGGGGTTATTGGTGTTAGAGGTAATAATTATGGTTTTTACTATGATCTTTTTGCGGGGACACCGATACGAAAACCCAAAGGTTTTAACACTAACCCATTAGTCTTAGGGTTTAGTGTAAATTGGAGTTATTAATATTATATGACGATTTAATAGTCAAAAAGAGAGAGCTAAAGCAAGATAAATACATAATCAATATTAGAAAAGATAATAAGGGAAAGGAATTAAGCGATGAATAAGAAGTTATACCGGGTGATTTTTAACAAAAAACGTGGCATACAAATGGTTGTTGCAGATATTGCTAAAACCCCGATAGGCAGCGAACAGACTGCATCGTCAGGAGAGCAAGCTTTCTTTAAATCGTTTTTTGTTAAATTAAGGCCAATAACCTTTCTTGTATCTATTTCGTTAGGATTTGTGAGTATTAGCGCTCCGGTTTATGGCAACCACATTGTTCCAGACCGTCAAGCTGGCAAACATCAACAACCGCTGATTGGCTCAACGGCCAATGGCACAACGCAGATTAATATTCAAACGCCGAATAAGAAAGGGGTATCGCATAATAAATACCAACAGTTTGATGTATCGAAGCAAGGAGTCATTTTAAATAACAGTAGCAAGGCAAGCAAAACCCAGATTGGGGGGTATGTTCAAGGTAATGAGCTATTAAATGCCACAGGGAGTGCTAAAATTATTTTAAACGAAGTCAACTCACGCAATCCTAGTCAATTAAATGGGGTGGTTGAAGTTGCGGGTCAAAAAGCACAAGTTATCATTGCCAACCCATCGGGAATAACCTGTAATGGTTGTGGATTTATCAATGCTAGCCGTGGCACGCTAACGACGGGTAAACCGATAATAGAAAATGGTGATTTAACGGGGTATCAAGTTGAACGAGGGCATATTACGGTCACTGGTAAAGGGCTAGACAGTTCAACACAAAGTTATACAGATTTAATTGCACACACGGTATCGATAAACTCAGCGGTTTGGGCGAATGACTTAAATGTAGTGACGGGTCGCAATAAAGTCAGCCAAGGCACCCAAAAAATCACCCCATTGGATGAACAGGTAGGCGACAAACCTGAAGTATCGATAGATGTATCCGCATTGGGAGGGATGTATGCAGGCAAAATCAACCTAGTGGGCACTGAAAAGGGGGTTGGTGTACATAATGCCGGTGAATTAGGCGCAAGCGCAGGAAGCATTACTGTGACAGCGGAGGGTAAAATAATTAATACGGGGTCGATACAGGCTCAGCAAGATATCCGTTTAAGCAGTCGAAAAGACATTCACAACAGTAAGCAAATATACAGCAAACAAGACATCAAGTTAAACAGTGAAAAATCAATAGTCAATGAAGGAACATTAGTTGCAAAAAATGACATTACGCTGAAGGCTTCGGAAATAAATAGTACTCAAAAAAGCACGATTGCCGCGGGGATTGATGAACAGGGAAAATTAACACAAAAAAGCAATATTACCGCAGATGCCAATAATATTTCACTCACGGGTAAAAATCTGGCAGGTCAACACGTTAAAGTTAATGCACAAAAGAATATTAATCTAGCCAACAGCCAAAATAGTGCTGAATCGGTCACATTAACGGCTGAAAATATTGATATCAACACAGCAACAATCCATAGTGAAAAAGATATCCTTCTACAGGCGAATAATTCCATTGATAGCCGCCATTTACAAGTTAAAACTAATGCATCTTATTCAGCTACAGGTAACGTAATTGATAACCAACAATCTGTTATATTGGCTAAAGGAGACATTACCTTTAATGGCAGTAGTATCAATAATGCTCAATCAAAACTCAATACAGGTAATAAAATTAATTTTAATGCAGGGCGTTTTATTGATAATCACAAGTCGATGCTTTTGGCAGAAGGGGCGATTAATTTAAAAGGGCAACATATTACTAATAACGAATCATTATTAGTCACTAATGATAGTTTGCAAATAAAATCTGATACATTAGAAAACCAGAAATCCACATTACAATCGAAAAAAGATTTAACCATTGATAGCCATCAGTTTAATAATCAGCAGTCTGAGTTATTAACTGAAGGTGTTTTAACTGTTCATGCCAATCAAATCAACAACCAAAAAGCGGCGTTAAGAGCAAAAGGTGATATTAATATTAACAGTGAGCTAGTTGATAATCATTCGTCGACATTTATTTCAGAAAAAACGATTAATATCAATGTTAAGCAATTTTTTAATCAATATGCAAAATTTACTGCACTCCATAATATTGCTATTGATGGGCAACAGGTTAATAACCAATCTGCAGAATTAAAATCCAATGGTTATTTGTCAATTAATTCGACTGATTTAGACAATCAATCCGCACAATTACTGACTAATTTTCACTTAATGCTGCAAGGTAAAAATATAAATAATAATAATGCCGAGCTCAGCGCTAGCGATCGCATAGCGATAACAGCGGAGCAACTATGGGTTAATGAAGGCGTATTAGTCAGCAATAATGATATCCATATTACAAGTTCGCATATTGATGCACAAAAGGCAAAAGTTAAAGCAAAAGGAAATATAAAACTTAATGCATTAGATTATATTGATGCCACTGATGGCTTAATGGTGAGTGAAAAACAGTCAACCATTGAAGCAAACACAGTTAAATTAAATGAAGCAACATTAAGTGCCAAAGATGACATAACCGTTACAGCCAATTCACAATTAGATAACAATAATGCCAAATGGATTAGTGAAGGCAATATTAGTGCTAATGCACAAACGATTAATAATCAGAATTCGTCAATATCAAGCTATAAAGATATTTACTTTAAAGCACCGTATTTAAATAATCATAACAGCAAATTGTTCAGTTATGGAAAAATTGATTTATTGTCGAACAATGTTAATAACCAAAATACCCAAATTAATGCATTAGCTGCTATTCATATTCAGGCTAACGACATTGACAACCAAAATGCACAAATCATTAGCCAGCAATCGATAAATATCGAAGGTAAAGACATTGATAACCGTCATTTAGCCATGCAATCGGGTAAGGCATTATCTATAACCGCTACCGACAAATTGGACAATGCTGATGCAATACTCATTTCCGGTGATAAACTAAAGCTTGAGTCACAGTTAATTAATAATCAACGTTCGAAAATCAAGTCTGGTCATGACCTGACTATGCAAGGTAAAAAGATTCATAATCAACATAGCACCATGATTGCGACAGGCGATGTTGAGTTTAATGCTGATGAGCAATTAGATAATCAAAACGCTGACATTCGAACACAAAATAAAATTAATATGGCTGCCAAGCAAATTAATAATCAGAATAACTTATTGATAGCGGGTAACAAAGTCACGCTTAATGCGGATGAACTTAATAGTCAGTCATCTATATTAAAAGCGGATGATAATATTGACATAAAAGCCAAAAAGCTTAATAGTGCATTGGTCAAATGGGTCAGTCAAAATGCCATTATTATTGATAGTGATGACATTGATAATCATTCATCTGTATTTAAAGCCGATAATGATATTACCGTCAAAGCCGATACATTAAATAATAACGAGGCAACCTTAATATCGGGTGGTCAATTATCATTAACAACTAAAAAATTAATTAACCAATCGGCTTATTTTAATGCAGAAAAAGGTATTGATATTCAAAGTACTGAATTTGATAACCGATCAGCTACCTTAATTACAAATGATTCGATACAGATTGATGCTAACAAAACAAATAATCAAAATAGCACATTATCGGCTAAACAAAATATAACGGTAAACAGTGATGAAATAAATAATCAAGACGCCTTATGGTTAGCCGATAAACACATTTCGATCCATGCCAATAACCTTGATAATCATAATGCTGCCTTACAAGCAAAACAAGGTATGCAAATGGATGTCAATGCCCACCTAGCTAATCAACATGCAACGATTATCTCGGGGCAAGATGGTCTTATCATTCATGCGGATTCTTTAAATAATAAAGATTCTGAATTAAGCAGTAAGGGGGTATTGGCAATTACGGCCAATGATGTGAATAATCACCAAGCACAATTAGTTGCAGAAAGTGACCTAACGATCAAATCGAATCACATCAATAATCAGTCAGCAGATATTCAAGCTAAAGGGGATGCTACCTTAGAGGGGCAAACCATTGATAACCAACTTGCAAAGTTAGTGAGCAAAGGCAATATTCTCTTACATGCCAAAAATCATTTAACCAATAATCATGCTAAGCTCACCGCAATGCAACAAATTCAATTAAAATCTCATGGGGCTATTGATAATCAACACGCAACAACGACAGCCAATAATGGCATTTTAATTGAGACCAATTCGATTAATAATAGCCAATCAAAACTTGAAACGGCAAGTTTATTAAAGATTATTGCTAATGCGATTACTAACCATCATGCCAAATTTAATGCAGGAAAAATTGAGCTAAAAACACAATCACTTGAAAACCAACAAGCGGATATCATTGCCAAAACGTTATTACATATTCAAGCGGATGAAATAGCTAATAGCCAAGCACGTTTATTAGCTAATGATATTACTATTAACGCAAATCAACTTAGTGGTGATGGAGAACTGCTTGCTGAAAACAATATTGAGCTTAATTTAACGCATGGGTTTGATAACAAAAACAGCTTACTAGCAAATAAAGATATTTTAATCAATGCAAGCCACATTACCAATGACGGTAAAATCTCATCAGGTCAAGCCATTACCCTTAAGAGTGATGAAATTAAAAATACAGAAAGGGGCATTATTGAATCTGAGGAAATCAACACCAATAGCCGTTTATTGGAAAATAAAGGCCTTATTGATGGTGGTGACGTAAACCTAAACGCTTCGCAGCGTTTTGACAATCTAGATGGTGCGCGTTTATATGGGGATTGGATTTCTATCAAAGCTTATGAAGTGAACAACCGTGCCGCTTCTTTATCCAGTCCCGTTGCGCCCACTATTGCGGCAAGGGAAGCGCTTGTATTGGATGTTAATACGTTAAATAACACCAATCACGCTTTGATACTCAGCTTAGGGGATATGTACATTGATGGCCAAACATTAAACAACCACTCAGCGCGGATTGAAGCGGCTGACGATATGGCCTTAAAAGTTAACCGCATTAACAACATTAATGACCATATTGAAACCGAAGAGGTCTTAGTTGATAGCCAACATATTGTTGAATATTCCCCACTCGGTGATGCAAGGCGATATAAACCCGATGAAGTCAGCATTCGTACTAGCCCTAAAAAGCGGCACAGATACCCTGTTTTGCATTCAAATAATGGTACTTTTAATTCTACTTATAAGTATTACAAATATGATTATACAAGGGATATTTATGAAATTAAAATCAAAAGTACGGCTCCAGCAGAAATCATCTCTGGCAAAGATTTGCGTATACAATCCGACCATTTAGAGAATGATAACAGTAAAATTATTGCCGGAAATGCCTTAAATATTATGACCGACACGCTTAACAATCACTCATTAAAAGGTCAGCGGACTGTTTCTGATGTCGGGAATCAAATTTATCATTATCGAAATAAAGGACATGATAAAGGTAAAACTGTATATACAGAAAGAGCAAAGTGGAACGATTATAAAGACCAATCCGTCACCACTATCGATCTTGAGCATGCCAAAATCCAATCAAATAGTAATGTGGATAAAACCAATATTAACTTGCAACAGCGTGAAGAGAGTATAGTTAGCGTAGGGCACATTGTTAATCCGATTGTAACCGAAGTCAAAACGGAAAAACATCTAGATAATTCCCTTGAAGCTATCATCAACAATGGTAAAGAAAAAGGCAATATCAATATTTCAACCGAACATCCATTGGATGATTTGCCGATCACAAACCCTATCATTCAACCGGATAGCGTTGAAAAGCCAGATACCCCCATTATTGATGATAATCAAAAAGTGACTAGTGAAGATAGTCAGCATTACGCTGATTCCATTATCTTTGTTGAGCCTAATTTGACTTTACCGCAAAATAGCTTATCAATAATAAATAAGGATCCACAAAGTCATTATTTAGTCGAGACCGATCCGCGTTTCACCAATCGCAAAAAATGGTTAAGTTCAGATTATATGCTTAATCAAATGCGACTTGATCCGAATAACATCCAAAAACGGTTAGGGGATGGTTATTATGAGCAACAGTTAATTCGAGAGCAAATAACTGCCTTAACGGGTCATCGTTATATTGGCGATTACACCAGTGACTTGGAGCAATATAAAGCACTGATGAATGCAGGAGCCACGTTTGCTAAGCAGTACGGATTATCGATAGGTGCCTCTCTATCTGCGGAACAAATGAAAGCCTTAACCAGTGATATAGTTTGGCTAGAAAGCAAAACGGTGCAGGTTGATGGACAAGCGGTATCGGTATTGGTGCCACAAGTTTACCTTGTTAACCGCCCACAATTAACGACGGACGGGGCATTATTATCGGGAAAAAGTGTCACGGTGCTGGCGGAGAAGGATATCGAATCCTCGGGGACGATATTAGGTAAAAACCGAGTTGCCTTATTAGGTAATAACGTCAATAACCAAGGTTTGATTGATGCGGGCGCCATCATTATTCAAGCGAAAGATAGCATCAACAGCAGTGGCAGATTAAATGCGGATAGATTGGCATATTTACAAGCGAATAACGACATCAACTTAAATAGCACCACCTCAACCACCGAAACGCATTACGGTGCGAGCAAAAGTAAAAACACCGTGATTGACCAGATTTCAAGTATTAGTGTCAATGATGGCGATATTTACTTAAAAGCGGGACATGACATCAACTTAGGCGCGGCCTTGTTGGTCAATGGCGGTGAAGAGGGCGTCACTAACGTCATTGCCGGGAACGACATCAATTTATCGACCTTAAAAACGCAAAGCTATCAAGACTCAATATGGAATAAAAATCACACCCGCAAGGTTGATATTGAAGAGGTGGTGGGCAGTGAAATTTTAACCAATGGCGACCTAAACTTAATTGCGGGACATGATATTTTAGCGAAATCGGCGGAGCTATCGAGCGATAAGCGCATAAACCTATTAGCCGAGCATGATATTGATATTGGTAGTGAACAAGAACGTTTACAGTTAACCGAGCATCACAAAACCAAAACGAAAGGGTTGCTTAATAAGGGTTCAATTACTGAAGATATAGCGGTCGACAACATCACCCAAAAAGGCAGTGGGATTTATGGTGATAAGGTAAACATTAATGCGGGTAACAATTTAACGGTTACAGGCAGTGAAGTGGTAGGTACGCACAATGTGAGTCTTGGTGCAGG
>NZ_LZHK01000140.1:0-12366 GCF_001690415.1 Gilliamella sp. Imp1-1 | reverse complement strand
CGTAATTATGGTAAGGATATAGATAAAAGCAGTATGGATAGGTGCCTTTATCGCTATCGTCATTTAGTCGAGAATGCCTTTGCTAGAATCAAGCAATATCGTTCAATATCAACTAGATACGATAAGTTAGAAAGGAATTATGCCAGTATGGTATCACTGGCATTTATGTTAATGTGGCTGCCAATGTATTGTTGAGTAATTTATGTACAGCAAAGATCAACAGCCCCTAACCTTAAAATTGCACAGCAAACAAGTAGAAAATTCTCTACGGTAACAGATGCTTGCCGAGTTAAGTTTAAAATCGCAGTCTCAAGAAGAAATCATAAAAAAGCTGTAGTGCCCACAATGCAACGAAAAACATGGGCAAGAGAGCTACAAACCACTAAATTAATCTCAATTGCCATTAGCTGTCACATTGTGTAATTAAGTCGTTGTGTCTGCTATTATCAACCTCACACAGTATCACCATATTTTATACTTGAATCTTGTACTATTGGGGTATTCACAATAGTTACAAACTTACAAATATACGAAATTTAGGGGGGTAGTTTTCTATGAAGTGTAAACTAAACGTTTTTTCTACATATAAATTGATTTACAAGGGCTTTTACAATTAACATACTACAACCGATAGTTTCCAATCCTCAATTTCTTTCCAATATTTTTTTTCTTGTTCTAAATCAAATAATATCAATTTATTATTTTCAACAAATTCCCGATTAATTTCTATAGTCACTTTAGTTAGTTTATTTTTTAATAATTTTAAACGAAATGCTTGTAAATTAATTTCTGTATTTCGTTGGTTATTGATGAGTATAGATAATCTTAGAATTTGCATTAGCGGTATTATATGTTTGTATTCGAACAAACTAAAATAGGGTAGTGTATCTATATTGATAGTTTTTCTATGGTAACGTACAAGAGTAGACAAAAGTAATTGCTGCTCTTCGTTAAATCCAGGTAAATTACTATTTTGTAAAATATAGCTTGAATGTTTATGAACTGAAGAAAAGTTAATTTTTAATCCTACCTCATGTAACAAAGCAGCCCAATATAAAATAGATTCAAGGCTTGCTGGAATAGATGTCGGTGCTTGTTGTTGCCATTGAGAAAATAAATATTTTGCAGTTTTAACAACTTGCGTAGCATGGCATTGGTCTATATTGTAATGTTCAGACAGAGTTTGCGCGGTATTTTGTCTAATATCTCGGAAATTAAGACCTCCAGCCAACTCATAAAGCACCCCTTCACGTAATGCGCATGGGCTAAATTGTAAAGTATTTAACCCAAATGCGTTAAAAACCCCACTAAATATAGCTAGCCCGCTGACAAATACACTTTTTCTTTCACTAGAAAGTGAAGGGTAGTCAATATCTTGAAAAGAGTTGAATTCTAAAACATAACTAATTAAATCATCGAGCCTTTTTTGGGTAATAATTCCATCACAAACACCAATATCTAATAAGATACGATAAATAGACTTGATGGTGCCAGATGTACCAAATGCAACAGTAATATTTTGTTTTTTCATAATATTGATCAGACATTCAATTTGTTGTTCGGCGGCAAGCTTTGCTTGTTCGAATGAAATAGCGTTAATTTTATTTTCATGAAAAAACTGTTTAGCATAAGTTATGCATCCCATAGGGCGACTAGCAACAATCAACGGTTTTAGATCATTTCCTCTACCTATTGCAATTTCTGTAGATCCTCCACCGATATCTATTACAAATTTAGTATCATTTGACGATGTTGGTTCTGATGTCATAGTACCTAAATAAATAAGACGTGCTTCTTCTTGTCCCGATATGATTTCTATAGGAAATGGAAATGATTTAGCCGCAGCCATTAAAAATTTATATCTATTTTTTGCAACCCGCAATGTATGAGTTGCTACAACACGAACATTTTCGGGAGGAAAGCCAATTAATCTTTCGGAAAATAGTGTAAGGCATTCAACGCCTCGCATAATGCTTGATTCACTTAGATAGTTATTAGCATTAAGCCCTGTGGCAAGATGAATATTTTTTTTATTTTTATAAATGATCTGTATAGCACCATCTATAATACGAGCAATAACCATGTGAAAACTATTTGAACCAAGATCAACTACCGCATATTCATTGAATTTATTCACTTTAAATCCCTTATTCAACCGTTTCTAACTGATTCAAATAATCATAAATGGCATATTGTGCTCTAATTTTTTTCTTATTACCTCTTTGTACATAATTATTAGTTGCATCTTTATCAATAATACGAGCCTTTACATTATCATTGCATTGAATATTAAAAATATTATGGATAGTTGATTTTATTATTGGATCGAAGATTTTTACTCCCACTTCAATACGATTATCTAGGTTACGAGGCATCCAATCAGCAGAAGAAATATAAGTATCTTTTTTTCCTTCATTTTCAAAAATATACACACGAGCATGTTCTAAAAACTGATCAACAATACTTGTGACAGTAATATTTTCGCTTAAATTAGGAATTTGTGGTACCAAGACACAAGTTCCTCTTACTACAATTCTGATTTTTACACCAGCGCAAGATGCACGATATAATTGATCTATCATATCTTTGTCGGTTATTGCATTAAGCTTTAAATAGATACCTGCTACTTTACCTGTTTTGGCATTATTTATTTCTCGTTGGATAAATTCATAGAATCTCAATCGGGTATTTTGTGGAGACACAAGTAAATGATGGAACGAAACTGGTTTAAATGGGTTTTCAATGAAATTAAATACATTTTTAACTTCATCTGTAATTACAGGATCTGCAGTTAATAACGAAAAATCGGTATAAATTCTTGCAGTCCTTTCATTAAAATTACCTGAACCAATATGGGCATAGCGAACAATTTCGCCATTTTCTTTACGATCAATCAAAAATAATTTGGCGTGGATCTTTAGTTTTGGTTGTGAATAGATAACTTTAATTCCACTACTAATTAATCGTTTTGCCCATTTTATATTTGCCTCTTCATCAAACCTTGCTTGTAATTCAACAACTACAGTGACCTTTTTACCATTATTGGCAGCATTAATGGCCGCATGAATAAAGCGGGAATCTTTTGCAACTCGGTAAATATTCATACGAATATGTGTAACAGATGGATCAAACGAAGCTTGGCGCATAATTTCTAATACGTGTCCAAAAGAGTAGTAGGGATAATAAAGCAACACATCTCGATCTTTAATCGCATCAAACGAATTTCGGAATTGTTTAAATCGATTATAACTTAAACCAGGAATTTTTTTATTTAATAGCTTTTTTTGTCCAAAGTCTGGAAATTTCACAAGATCTTTAAAATTAGGATAGCGCCCACTTGGCATTGCATCTTGTTCAGTTAATAACAATTTATTAATTAATAACTCAAATAATGCTTTTGGCATATCTTTTTGATAAGTAAAACGAACTGGCTGAGCAGTCAAACGTTGTTTTAACCCTTGTGACATAAGTTCAAGCAAACTGTCTAATTCTGTGTTTAATTCGTATTCAGCATCTCTATTAATATTAATAGAATAGGCATTTAATTCTTTGGCATCAAAAAACACTTTAAAAATATCGGGTAAACAGTAACGTAATATGTTATCCAAAAAAATGATCGATTTATTTTTAGTTGAAACTTCTGACGGTAATAAAACAAAACGAGGAATATTATCCGTCGGTAACTCAAGTAACGCATAATTGGTTTTATCTTCACAAATAATTTCTACAGCCAAATAGGCATGATCATCTTTTAAAAATTGAATAAGTTCGGTATGACTATCGAGTAGAATAGGGGTGATGTATTGTCTAAGGTTTTGTTTATAATAGTTTTTTATCCAACCTTCTTGATAAGAAGAAAGCTGTCTTTCGTTAATCAAAAAGATTTGATTTCTTGCCATTTCTAATAATAGTTCATTATAAAGCTGGTCAAACTGTAATTCTAGTTGAATAACTTTTTGGTTTACTTGACGTAATAAGTTTTTAGAGTTAGAAGATGAGTTGGCTTGCTCTTGTTCAATAAGTACATATTTTTTTAAGTTGGCAAACTGTACTTTATAAAATTCATCAAGATTACTTGAGTATATACCTAAAAAATGTATCCTCTCTATAAGTGGATTACTTTTATCAGCAGCTTCTTGTAAAACTCGCTGATTGAAAGATAACCAACTGAGTTCCTTAGGTAAATATACTTTTTCTTCAATCATTTTAATCTTTCAAATTCTATTAATAGTATTTTATACAGGATATCTTATGTAAAAAAAAAAGCTAGCATGTAGCTAACTTTTTTATTGCAGAACAAATAATAAGTATGCCGTTTTAAATACGGTGAACAGATGTTGTGTTAGTAGTTCCACTTGGTACTAAAGCACCAGATACCATCACAATAATATCACCTTGTTGTAAACCGCATACTTTCACAGCCATCTCTTTACCTAAACGATAAAAATCGTCAGTTGAGTTAATTGAATCAATTAAAATAGGCTCTACACCTTTTGTCACGGCTAACTGATTAACTGTCTTTTGACTTGAAGATAATGCTAAAATACGAGCTCTAGGGAAATAATGACGAACTTCCCTAGCTGATTTACCGCTACGAGTTGCTACAACAATTAATGGAGCATTTAAACGCTCAGCAATTTCTACAGCACCACAGCAAACAGCTGAAGTTATACTCAACTTTTCTTCTTTTGATGTCAATTCTAACGATGCTGGAATTGTGTTATCAGTTCGGTTACAGATAGTCGCCATAACATTAACAGTTTCGAGCGGATATTTACCTTTAGCACTTTCACCCGAAAGCATAACTGCATCTGTACCATCAATAATTGCATTAGCTACATCTCCAGCTTCCGCACGAGTAGGGCGAGGGTTTTTTATCATTGAATCAAGCATTTGTGTTGCCGTAATAACTGGTTTAGATGCTTTATTACATTTCTTAATCATCATTTTTTGAGCGAAAATAACTTCTTCAACAGCGATCTCAACCCCTAAATCACCACGCGCAACCATAATGCCGTCAGAAGCGTCAAGAATTTCATCAAAATTATCTAAACCTTCTTGGTTCTCAATTTTAGATATAATTTTAATGTTTTCACCACCATGAGCTTTTAAGTGAGCACGAATATCTTCTACATCAGAACGTTTTCGAATAAATGATGCAGCAATAAAGTCAACACCTTGTTCACAACCAAAAATGAGGTCATTTTTATCTTTTTCTGCTAGTGCTGGCAATTTAATTGAAACACCAGGTAAATTAATACCTTTATTTTCACCAAGTTCACCGTTATTTAAAACAGTACAAATAATCTCATTACCTTTAATTTCTTTAACGTCCATAGCAATTAAGCCATCATCTACTAGGACACGATTACCTGGTTTAAGGTCATGCGCAAAACCATTGTAAGTTACAGCTACACGGTCTTTGTTTCCGATAACATTTTTGTCTGTGGTAAACGTGAATGTTTGACCAGCAACTAGGGATACATCATTACCGCCTTCTAATTTGATAGTGCGAATTTCTGGGCCTTTGGTGTCTAGCATAATAGCGGCTTTTAAACCGGTTTCTTGCATTACTTCACGTAAATTTTTGATACGGTTACCATGTTCTTCGTAATCACCATGCGAAAAATTTAAACGCATAACATTCATGCCTGCATTTAATAATTTTGCTAACATTTCTTTTGATTCAGATTTTGGTCCGATCGTACAAACAATTTTTGTCTTTTTCATAATAGTATCTACTTAGTAATATATTCAATGTTAAGGTTAATGTTTTAATTCAATTTAAAAAATTCGATAAACCAACTTTTTGCAAAAAAAAAACCAATGGCAAAGCATTGGTAGTTTTATTGGTTAAAAAAGGTATTTGTAGCTCAATATGGCTACCAAAATCACATAAAATCTTTGAAGAATATAATAATTTCATCAATAAGTTAAATCCTTTAAAATTATTCTTATTATATTCTTAACAGTATTTTAAATAAAGGTTTTTATCTTAAATATACTTTATTGTTTATAAAATATATTTAATTATAATAATTAATTGCTTAAATTACATTAGGTCTTTAAGTTGATAAACTAATGTGTTAGTGTCATTTTTCAAAGTTAGTTGATTGTTTTTTAATTCAATCTTAGTGCCATCAGTAATTAATTTTTCAATTACATAATCTAATTGATTTAATTGGTCATCATTACAAAGCATTTTAGTCATCACTATACCACTACCTTTTATGCTACCGTTGTCTAAAGTAACTTTACCAGAAAAATGGTTACACATTTTACCTGTAATTGTCATGTTTTCACCAAATATAATTTCAGCTTGATCATCTAATGAAATATCTTGACCGTTTGCTTTAGTGAGCACAAAACGATGATGCATAAGATCGACTTCTTGTAGAGTTTTTGGTCCCTCACATCCAGAGAGAACCAATGAAGCTGTAAATAGAGCAGTTAACAAGGACGTTTTTTTCATTTGAACTCCTAATAATAGGTTAAGTTTGTTATAATTAGGCATTAATGAGACTTTAATTAAAATATTTGACACGCTATGCTATCTCAACAGCAATTAAAAAATCTTGACTCAATGACTTTCCTAAATAAGCATAAAATTATAAAATTAGCTAAGAAAAGTCAAACTATAGCTGATATAGATTCTGCCATACAAGATGCTAATTTACATTATCAAAGCAGAATAGAATCGTTACCGAAAAATATTGTTTTTCCCCAAAATTTGCCTGTAATTGAAAAAAAACAAGAAATTTATGATGCTATTAAAAATAATCAAGTGATTATAATTGCTGGTGAAACTGGCTCGGGAAAAACAACACAAATTCCCAAAATCTGTTTAGAATTAGGCTTAGGCGTGAAAGGCTATATTGGTCATACTCAACCAAGACGATTAGCGGCACGTTCAGTAGCTAATCGTATCGCTGAAGAGCTAAAAACAGAAATAGGGCAGTTAGTTGGTTTTAAAGTAAGATTTTCCGATCATGTCAGTGACACAACCCTGATTAAATTAATGACCGATGGTATATTGCTTGCTGAAATTCAGAAAGATAAACTCTTACTACAATATGATACTATTATTATTGACGAAGCTCATGAACGCAGTTTGAATATTGATTTTATTTTAGGCTATCTTAAGCAATTATTATCTAAACGCCCAGACTTAAAAGTCATAATAACATCAGCGACTATTGATGTGGAACGTTTTTCTAAACACTTCAATGAGGCTCCGATTATTGAAGTATCGGGTCGTACCTATCCTGTCGAGGTTAGATATCGTCCCCCAATCCTGAAAGAAGATGATAATAATGATAAAAGTTGTGATTTTCAACCGATTATAGATGCCATTGATGAATTATCAACTGAAAGTCTTGGGGATATATTAATCTTTTTAACAGGAGAACGAGAAATTCGAGATCTTGCCGATACACTTAATAAGTTAGAACTTCGTCATACGGATATTTTGCCATTATATGCAAGGTTATCAGCATCAGAACAAAATCGAATTTTTCAATCACATACTAAACGTCGAATTGTCCTTGCTACTAATGTGGCAGAAACATCATTAACCGTTCCAGGCATTAAATATGTGATCGATTCGGGATTAGCCAGAATTAGTCGTTATAGTTACCGAACTAAAGTTCAACGTTTACCTATTGAACCAATATCACAAGCCTCTGCCAATCAGCGTAAAGGACGTTGTGGACGAACATCTAATGGTATCTGCATACGTTTATATGATGAACAAGATTTTTTATCTCGCTCCAAATTTACCGAACCCGAAATATTGCGAACCAATTTGGCTTCAGTAATATTACAAATGACATCATTAGGCTTAGGCGATATTGCCGCTTTTCCTTTTGTTGAAAAACCTGATTCAAAATATATTCGTGATGGACTTCGCTTATTAGAAGAACTTGGGGCAATTTATACCATACAGAATAGATATCATTTAACTGAAATAGGTAAAATTTTAGCACAATTACCAATTGATCCAAGATTAGCTAGGATGTTGGTTGAAGCAAGGCGCCTAGGGTGCATTAAAGAAATAATGATAATTACTGCTGCTTTATCGATTCAAGATCCAAGAGAAAGACCTTTCGATAAACAGCAAGCTTCGGATGAGAAACATCGTCGTTTTGTTGATAAGGAGTCAGATTTTATTTCTTTAATTAATTTATGGAACTACATTAAAGAACAACAGAACTTATTATCAGGGAATCAATTTAGACGATTATGCCAAAAAGAGTTTTTAAATTATCTTCGAATCCGTGAATGGCAAGATGTCTATACGCAAATTAGACAAACAATTAAGCAATTAGCGTTTCCGATTAATAGTAAAGAAGCTGATTATAATTCATTACATATTTCGTTACTAAGCGGTTTACTATCTCATATTGGAATAAAAGAGCTTGAAAAGCGTGAGTATATAGGTGCACGTAATATAAAATTTGCAATTTTTCCTAATTCAGCACTTTTCAAAAACCAACCCAAATGGTGTATTGCTAGTGAACTTGTTGAAACAAATAGATTATGGGGAAGAACAGCAGCAAAAATTGAAGCTGAATGGATTGAACCTATAGCTAAACATTTAGTGAAATATAACTATAACGAACCTAGGTGGTCTAAAAAGCAGGGCACAACAATAGCAAACGAAAAAGTAATTTTATTTGGGTTACCAATTGTTACTAATAGAATAGTAAATTACAGTAAAATTGATCCTATTTTAAGTCGCACTCTGTTTATTCGACATGCATTAGTTGAAGGTGATTGGTTCACAAATCATAAATTTTACAAGCAAAATCAAAAGTTGATTAATGAAGTTGAAGATTTAGAACATAAATCACGTCGTCAGGATATTTTAATTGATGATGATGAATTATTTGATTTCTATGATAAACGTATAGATAAATCCGTTATTTCATCTAGACATTTTGATAAATGGTGGATGCAGAAACAAAAATCTGATCCTGATTATCTTAATGTACAAAAAGAGATGCTGATCAGGCAATCAGCACAATTAATTAACTTAAATGATTTTCCTGATTTCTGGTATCAAGATCATTTTAAGCTAGCACTTAGTTATCACTTTGATATTGGTCATAACCGTGACGGTGTTACTATAAAAATTCCACTTGATATCTTAAACCAAATTAAAAACAAGGGATTCGATTGGCAAGTGCCAGGTTTTAGAAAAGATTTAATAATTACATTGATCAAATCATTGCCTAAATCTTTACGACGAAACCTTGTCCCTGCACCAAATTATGCAGATGCATTTTTAGATAGGGTAGATACAATAGAAAAACCGCTTCTTGAATGCTTAGAAAATGAATTTCATAAAATGACTGGTGTGAAAATTACATCAGAAAATTGGCAATTAGAACAAGTCCCTGAACATTTAAAAATGAATTTTAGTATTATTGATAGTAATAATAACGAAATTGCTTCAAGTAAAGATCTTGATATGCTAAAACAGCAACTCAAAACTCAACTTCAACAAGCTTTATCATCTATTACTATTAATAAAAAAGATAACTCAATTGAGCAAAATAATTTGACAGATTGGACATTTGGAAAACTTCCTGATGTTTATGAAGAAAAACAAAAAAACTATACTATTAAGGCTTATCCAGCAATTATTGATAATCAAAATTCCGTAAGTATAAAGTTAGTTGATAATCAATCAGAGCAACGAAGATTAACTAAATTAGGTTTAAGACGCTTATTAATGCTTAATATTCCCTCTCCAATCAAGTATTTACATGAAAAATTACCCAATAAATCGAAATTAAGTTTATATTTTAATTCATTTGGTAACGTTTTAATGCTTATTGATGATTGTATTGCTTGTGGTATTGATTATTTAATTGAAACAAATAATAAAACAATACATTCAACTGATGATTATCAGCAATTACTTGATTATACAAAAACTCATATTAATGAAATAGTTGTTGATATTGCTAAGCAAGTCGAATCAATACTAACTTTGCATTTTAGCATTAATAAAAAGGTAAAAGGGCGCGTTGATTTATCTTTAGCATTTGCCTTATCAGATATCAAACAACAACTTAATAAGTTAGTTTATAAAGGATTTGTTGCTCAATCAAGTTATAAAAGATTGAATGATATCTCTCGATATTTATCGGCAATTGAGAAAAGAATTGAAAAATTATTTCAAAATATGGCAAGAGATAGACAATCAATGAGTATTATAGAAGATGTTCAAAATCAGTATGATAATTGGATTAATAGTTTACCAAACAATCAACAATCAGACACTAAAGTGACAGATATTCGTTGGATGATTGAAGAATTAAGAGTCAATTTATTTGCTCAGCAACTTGGCACGTCATATCCAATTTCGGCAAAACGCATTAAGCAACAAATTAATGTATTAAAATCAAAATTATAGTCATTACTAAAAAATAGGGCGCTTATGCGCCCGATCATCTATTAAACTATCGATACAGGTCTACAAAAACAGTTATATTTGGACCATTTGAGTCATGGGCAATTCTAGCAATATGATAATACTTGGCCCCAGCATCAATAGCTCGTTTACCCGCTTGATATGAAATTTCCTGATCAGTTACATAGTAACCTCTGAATTTAATTGTATCAAATGCAACCATTTTTGCTGCAGTTGCATCATTCAATTCTTGGATCTTCCGTCCATCGGGAAGAGTGACAGTGTAACGTGTAATGCGTTGTGGCTCAGTTGTTATCGTCGTAACTTGAGATGCTGAAGCATTAGTTGTTCCAGACGTTGTTGCTTTGTGTGTGGCTTGATTAATGACTTTTACTTTATTATTAAATTTATCGGCATAAAATTTTTCATTAAAAGCTGAAGGAGAATAATAGCCAGGTTTTTCTACCTGCATAGCCGCATCACCACCTTGTGCAAGAGCTTGTTGACCAGCTTCAGAGTCATATGGAATTGCATCCTCAGGTTGAAGTTTACGTTCAGGTGCATCTTTCTTAAACAAATAAGCAGCAACTTGTATATTACTACCTAATTCACTACGTGAATCAATATAATAAGCATACGCACCTTTTGCTGATGCTTCTCTAGCAATTGCTTGGTTAATATCATATTCACTGGGAAAATAACCACGAATACGCACAATGTTGAAAGGCTCTAAACGTATGGCTTTAGATTTTGGATATTCATAAATACCTTCAAACTTGCGAAGGCTTTCAGCTTGTTCTTCTGATTTAGGAGCATCGGCTTTATATAATTTCGCATACACAATTCTTAAAGTATCATTCGAAGGGCTGATATTAGTTGTGGTTATATAAAAGGAAGCAGCTCCTTCTTTATCAGCAGCTCTTGACATTGCCATAACATAATCACTATCAGTATAAAAAGCTCCTCGGATGGTTATACTCTTAAATGATTGTAAACCTTTAGCTTGTTGTTCCGTTAATTGCTGAGAGGCAAACGAAGAAAAAGAGGTTATGGCCAAACTTGCTAAAATGATCGTTTTCTTTAAACTTGTCATATATTAAGACCTTACTAAAATTATTCTGATTATTTTAACATAAATAAATCTAATTACCTAAATCTATTAAACCGTTTAGATTTTTGATAAATAAATATTTTCCTCTAGCTAATAAAATATTTTGTTCTTGCAACTTTGATAAATTTCTGCTAACTGTTTCAATTGTTAAACCTAAATAGTTAGCGATATCGGCTCGGCTCATCATGAGCTTAATATTCAATGAAGAATGACCTTTCTTTTCATAGCGCTGATAAAGTGAATAAATAAAAGTTGCTACTCGCTCATCAGCCTTTTTTTGAGAATAGCATAATACTAATTTTTGGTAATTATAAATATCAGAGCTTAACAAATTAAACACAAGATCTCTAATATTTTTTTTGGTATCAACTAACGACATCAGCTCATCATAATAAAGCTCACAAACTAATGTATTACTAAGAGCTTGAATATTATTGTTATACACTTGAGTTGCAATTGAATCTAAGCCAACAATATCTCCTGGTAAATAAAAGCCATTAACTCGTTGATGATTATCAGAAGTTGTAACAAAAGTTTTTAATGCCCCCGAATGAATAATATAAAATTTAGTAAAGGGTGTATTAGATTTTGCTAGGATTTCATTTTTAGCATAAGATATTTTTCGTTCTAATATACTGTCTAATTTATTGTTAAGCAACATGGGAATGCAGAAAGATCCCATACTACATAATTCACATGGAACGGAATAACTTTTTGAACGTAATGTCTTAAAAATATTTTGCATATTAACGAAAGGAAATAATTAAAATTTATTAATTTATTAGAGTAGCATATTTTATAATAAAACAACAATTGCTCATTAATTAATATTTAT
>NZ_LZHK01000139.1:0-17344 GCF_001690415.1 Gilliamella sp. Imp1-1 | reverse complement strand
TTAAGTTACTTTTTTTATCATTAAATATTAAGAAATATATGAAATTAAATTGAACTTTTCTCTAATTAGTTTGTCTATATTAACAGATTACGTTTTTCATTTTTTGCCTTCCATTCGAGTTTTCGGGTGGATTTTTTTTGCCTGATATTTTTTCCATTTGCATATTTTGTAAAATCCTTTCTTCTTCCATTATCTATTAAGAACTACTTGCTTTAGTTTTTTTGCTTATTTTGTTTGATATAATTTGCACTAATACGTATAGAAAGCTAGTATTGCTAGAATTTTAATTATTTAATAAATAGCGCCTTTTCTTTGGTTATCAAGTCTTATCATAAATTGTTTTAAATTTTTTTGAATACTACTATTTTAAATAAAAGATTAAGCAATGAGCTATACTTTGGTTGCGAAATAATTATGTGAGCAGAGAGATTATTATGTTATTTTCAAAAAGGACACAAGGGCACTTAATCGCATTAATGACAGTGTTTCTTTGGGGAACAACATTTATTGCAACTAAAGTTTTATTGACGGATTTTAAACCAATAGAGATCTTGTTTTTTCGATTTGGACTTGGCTATCTAGCCCTTTGGATCTTATCACCGCGCTTTTTTGCTTGGCAGGGGGTTAAGCGAGAGTTTATGTTTTTATGTGCAGGGTTGTGTGGTGTAACTTGTTACTTTCTATGTGAGAATATTGCATTAACTTATACTACAGCCTCAAATGTTGGAGTAATTACCACTTTAGCACCAATATTTACTGCAATACTATCTATTTTCTTTTTAAAAACCGAAACTCCTCCTAAACGTTTTTATGTCGGCTGTTTATTTGCAATTATTGGTGTTGGACTAATTAGCTTTAATGGTAAGTTTGTACTTTCGTTAAATCCACTTGGTGATCTGCTTACTATGTTGGCTTGTTTATTTTGGGCTTGTTATTCGATTTTAACCAAAAAAAGTAGCAATTATGGCTACAATACTATTTTGTTAACAAGGCGATTCTTTTTTTATGGTTTGATGTTAATGTTTCCTGTATTATCTTTCTTTGACTTTGATTGGAATTTATCACGTTTTACCGATCCTGTTAATATTTTTAATTTTTTATTCTTAGGTGTTGGTGCCTCGGCTATTTGTTTTGCATCTTGGAACTATGCTGTTAAATTAATTGGTGCAGTTAAAATTAGTATTTATTTATATTTAGTTCCAATTCTTACTATTATTGCGGCTGTTATTATTTTGAACGAACCTTTTACTTGGATTGCTGCTATTGGAACACTATTTACGCTTTGTGGTGTGTTATTATCAGAAGGTGTAGTTAGGGTAACAAAAAAATAATTTTTTTATTAAGTCGAACATATAAAAAGGAGCATTAGCTCCTTTCAGATTGATGACAAAGAACCCGATTTTATTTAATAAATTTGCAATATTTTGATATCACTAATCGAAATTATTGTACCCTTTTATCGATTGCATCCATGATAATTTGCCCTAAATGCTGATAGTCTTCGTCAAAATGATGGCCTCCGGGTAATTTGAATGCTTCACCTTTCATTTCTGGCTGTAAGCATCCAGTATCGTTTTTCTCTTCTTCACCATAAATACAAAATAGTTTACTCGCTGGTATGTTATTAACTTCTGGACCTGTTTTCATTTCATTACCAGATTGACCAAGCCAACCACTGATTTCAATTTCAAAATTAGCATTTTTTGAAAATGCGATCATCACAATCGCTTGAACACTATTTTGATCTGTAGTTGATAACCGATTATAAAGTGCAGGTAAAATATCTCCACCGAATGAATAACCTGTAAGCACAAAACGAGTTGTACCCCATTTTTCGCGATATTGTTGCATCAAATAGGCAAGATCTTTTGCACTACGCTCAACAGAACGGTGTTGCCAAAACAGTTTCAAAGCATCGACACCAACAACAGAATAACCATGCGCAGCCATATATTCAGCAGATACTTTGTCTAAGTCACGCCAGCCCCCATCGCCAGAATAGTAAAGAGTAATGGTTTTAGGATGAACTTCTTTACTCGTTGCGGGTAATTCAATAACAGGTAGCTGTTGATGATCACCAAATAAAATTGAAGATAAATGCAAACTTAAAAGCTCAACAGGTGAAGTTTGGTATTCGCCAATTCCTGTGGTGACAGCAATCTTTTTCTGTTCTCGTGGGAATACTGCAACATTTTCTTCGGGTGGATTATTCCAAATTACTTGCCACGTTCCGTGGTTAGCTTGTTTTGGCAATGGATCATCACAATCTTTATGATCTAATATGAATTCTATTGATAATGCTTTAGCATCATCACTTTGCTGTTCTGCTAGCCATCGATAAGCAAAAGTGGCACCTTCTCTCATACCTGCAACAGCAAAATTAGATTCTCCTAATATGTTTACAGCTTGGTTAAAGCGATTTTTTTGCTCAGCACAAGTTGCTTGCGGTTTTAATTCAAACTGAACTAGTTTAGCGCCCATTTTTTCAGATAAGTTTAATAGTTGTTGTTCTGTAAAATGATTGTTGTTAGTTGCGACAATAATAGCCGCAGCTTCGGCTGTTTGTTTAGGTTTTGCCGATATAATAGAAAAATCATTTTCGATTGTTATCGTTTTTACTGACGCACTATCTTGTTTTTTTATCAAATACCAACCAACAAATCCTAATAGTACTATGAGTATCATAACAATTAACAACAAAATGCAGTGTATTATTTTTTTCATATTATGATCTCTTATTCTTTTTTAATCCCGTTATTCCACCTGAAATTAGCATGGTGGTGTCAATGATTGCAACTAAAGGATCAAGCCCTGCGGGAGCCGCCATATAACGTGGCTCCCAGTGTGTTGCAAACTTCTCTTTGAAGCGGCGTAATCCTTGGAAGTTATAAAAACGTCCACCTCGTCTAAAAACTAGCGCACCTAGTCTTTGAATCATAGGAGCGCCTCGACGTCTTTGCATACCTGCAAGTGGAACCATCCCTAAACTGAAGAATTTAAAATCTTTTTGTTGATAATGTAAAATCAACCCAACCATTAAAAACTCCATAGTTAATTTAGGAATATCTTGGACAACACGCATTAAATCAATGCTTGCACTATAGTTTTGATTTGTTTCTAGTAGATTTACAAAAGCAATAATACGACCTTCATATTTTATTGCCGCAATAGTGAAATTATTCAAGTATTGTTCAGAAAAAGCGCCTAACGAAAATTGCTTTTCTTTAGCGTGTTTGCTTTTTAACCATGCATCTGAAACTACTTTTAATTCATCAAGTGGTGCTGTACCTGGAGAATAAAATACTAAAGATAGACCATCTCGTTGACCTCGATTCCACGTGTAGCGAAGATCTTTATAATCTTTTGAGCTTAAATCAAATTGTTTTAAATTAACTAAGGCTTCTTCACCAAGCTTAATAGTTCTAAGACCAATATCCATATAAAAAGATAAATTTGCTGCTTTAACTTGATAAAAAACCGGACGAAGATTATGTTGATCGCACAAATCTCGAAAAGTCCAAATTAAATTAGCACGATCAGTACTATTCCCAATTGGATCATAAAGGGCAACCATGCTTCTGCCTCGCTTGGCATACATTATAAAAGCAGTTTTTGATTCATTAAAAAGTAATGACTTATCGCCACTCATGGCAAGCCCACCTTCAGGTTGTTTTGAATCTAAAATGATTTGATAGGCTTTACTTAGCTCGTTTTGTTCTGGTTGAGTTAGAATTGGTGGCGCAGGGCGAAATAACCAAAACAACATAATAAAGCTTAACAAAATAAAACTGCCTAAAGCGGCACGAAGTGCACGCGGTACTCGGCTGTCTAACTCAAATTGCCACCATAAATCGTGACTATAAGGAATATCTTGATATATAAATAAAATTAGCCATACAAAAAGCGCAATAATGCAAAAGCAGATGACAAACGATTTAATTGAAAAAGGTAATATGCTTAATCGACTTTTACGATAGAAAGCATGTTTAAAATGGATTAATAATATCGCTATAATTAATAATACACTGGCTTCAATCCAATGTAATCCGCGTAAAAGCGAGCAGATACTACCTAAGAATAATAAAATAATTGAAATGCCCCATGCAAAATAGAGTCTTCGTCTTACTCCTACTGCAAGTAATATGCATAAAACGCCAATTAAACTAGCAATTAGATGAGCAATATTGACTATTTTACTGGGGATAAAGGTGCTGACTAAATGGTGATTAAACCCAGGAAGTACACTTGAAAACATCATCACCACACCGGCAAAAAATACAGCTGCCGCCATGATAGGCGCTGCAATCCCTGTTTCTGTCTCTTTAACCTGAGGTGCGGTTAAAAAATGTTTTCCCTCGTTTATTAAAAGCAAAATAGCCGCCAAAATAAGGGGAATTAAAATATAAATAATGCGATAAATGATTAATGCAACGGTTAATGAAGCTATATTAATTTCGGATGAAAATGCCGCTAACATAATGGCTTCAAATACACCAACACCACCAGGAACGTGACTCAATACTCCAGCTACTAACGCCAGAATATAGATCATAATAAAGGTGACAAAATCAGGGTGTTTTGGTAAAAGAAAATAAAGTACTGCGCCGGCTAAAATGGCATCAAATAGAGTAATGATAAATTGGTAAGATGCTAAACGAAGATTAGGAAGACGGATAGGCCATCGAAATAATTGATATAATTGGGTGTTGTTATTTGGTTTTTCTGCTAATCGGTTATTTTGCAAAAAGATAAATAGCACACCATAAAAGCAAATTACGCTACATGCAATTATCCACACACTATTTGCTGATAAATGCAAAGCTAACATCGTATTTTTGGGATGAATTAAAGCGGTAATCGCTGCTAATAATGGTAAAGTGAATCCTAATGATAAGGTAACAAAAATTGACATTCTGGCAACATCAATAGTTGTTAATCCTTGTTTAAAATAGAGACGACAACGCACCGCACCACCAGATAATGCCGACAATCCGATTGCATTACCGATAGCTGAGGCACAAATTCCGCCCAGCACAATAGTTGCGGGTTTCAATTTGACGCCCGCATAACGTGCAGCTGACCATTCGTAGCAGATCAACATTAAATAACTACCAATAGCAGATAAACACGAAAATAAAATTGTAGACATCGAAAGGTGATGAATAGCTCTTTTTAACTCATTAACATTAATTGCCTTAAGTAAGTGCCAACACACAATCAGTGCTATAAAAAAGATAGATAGACCAAATAGTAGAGCTATAAACTGGCGATAACGAGTGAAGTATTCTATTAACTGCCAAGGCAAAACTTTACGCGTTGATATTTTCACTTAATCAACTCCAATATTTGCTTTGATAATATTTTGATTCGCGCATTCTACCTTTCCATTTTAGTGAAAACAATCGTAAAAAAATAAAGAAACGATAAAAAATATTAATTACTGAAATTTTACTATTAATATTATGTGAGTATTTTGTTTACCTAAGATTAGATTACTATAGAAAGCTGTTTTCCTTTCTAATACTGTATTTAGGCGATGGAAAATGTCTTTTTACATGTGATAGATAATTATTTTATTGAAATTTTTGTGTAAAAAAATAGCCTTTACGCTATAATTGTATTGACTTAATTTTTAATTTGTGAAACTAGATTTTTTGTTGGAAATGTATTTGCAAAAATCGATCATTACCAAGTAAGCGCTATGCAATGTAATAAGTTGACAAGAAATTATGCTAGCAACGTTATGGTATAGCATTTATATGGTGTGGATATTAATGTAAAGGAACATTATCATGAAGTCAAAGGTACAACATGTTAGAATAAAAAATAAGAAGAATAAGAGTGGGTTAATTAAGCAGTTAGCATTAAGTTATTTTCGTTTTGTTATATGTCGATTATGCTTCTGTAGCAATTTACTGTTGATATTGCAAAAAAACCTCATCACTTTAAAATCAATTTTATTTTTGTGTTTTTGTATAGGAATTAGTCATCCTTTATTTGTATTTGGGGTATTACCTAAAGTTAAGTCAGCAAAAACCGCAAAAGAAATAGAGGGATCAGCACCTTATTTAACGTTTGATGGCGGCAAAACCCAATCATGGGATACAGATAGATTTTTAAATATCGAACTACCTGATGGTAAGGTACTAACCCCAAAAAACAATCCCTCAACTAAAGCCAATCCGATACCATTGCCGCATGATGGTTTAAAACTTAGCGATATTAAAACGCTTATTCCATTGGGTCAAAGTGCTATTTCAATGACCGATTTGCTGAATAATAATGATTTTTGGGCTGATAAAGATGGCGATGGTGATATTACCGCAACGGGGAATTTAACCATTATTGGTCGAGATGCCAATGGTACCGAAATGGGATTGGATGATACCTTTCAGGATTGCAATGCACCCTATAGTGTAACAATGCAAAGTGATAATAGCATTTTATCAACGGCTTATGGCAAACCAAATTCAACTCAGATAATGGCTAATCGCGCCACCTATTACCTAAATCCGCCTAAAGGCGCTTGTACTTATTCTGCCAAGCCTAACTTATATTTAAGTAATAGTCGAAAAAAAAATTGGGGTGGGTCAAATTATTCAGGTCCACCAAACCAATGGGATGATGCAAAAGGTTTTAAACGTCAAGATTTAAATAATCCGGCATCAAACTTTCCAACCATGGGGCATATGGGCTATTTTTTACCATGGATATGGTTGATAGCTTAGGCAGTGATATGACGTTTGACAAGTCACCAGCAACATCGGGCATTGATTTAACTATAACGGGCAATGGCAGTATTGCCAAGATTCGATTAGTCGGACCCAAAGAGGGGGCTAGCGCTGCCGAGGCAGCAACCGCAGTGCCGACGACCTTTATCTTATATTCCGATAAAGCCAAAACCAATAAAGTATATAGTTTTACCATCAACAAATGGTTTATCGCAAGAAAGGATTATAGTGGTAGCAATCGTAGTTATGCTCAGGCTGAACAATACTGTAATCAGTTGGGCTATCAAATACCTACAGTTAATCAATTAACTAATGCTAATTCTCAATATTGGAATCAAGGTTTAGCAGGTCAAGGTAATAACTACCAACGTCGTATTAGTGGGGGATTATTGGCAGAATGGGGAGAAACTTATGACTCTGCTAACATTAATGAGGGCTACCCTGGTAGTAATTTCGAAAGTAATCAGGTTTATTGGACTAAAAATACATATAAACCTCCATACGAAAGACCTATGAATCTTCTAGTATATTCTAATATGGGACAAGTTAGCATTTGGTCGGATGGAAATACAGTTTGTGTAAATTAAATTAGCAAAATAATATTATGAATAATAAAAATGATAAGCAACAACAGGGGATTATTCAAGCTATACAATCTTTTGTTAAACAGAAATTATCCAATGATTTTTCAGGTCATGATATGGCACACATTGAACGTGTTATAAAGTTAGCAAAAAAGATTTTACAGCATGAACCAAAAGCGAACGGTTTTATTGTGATTGTTAGCGCTTATTTACATGATGTGATTGATGAAAAAGTGGTTGCTGATGTGAGTCAAGCAATAATGGAATTGCGTGATTATTTAACGTCTCTAAAACTTACCGACACCGAAATTAAGATGATTTTTGCTATCATCGAGAATATGTCATATCGAAAAAATCTTAATCAGAAAAAAGAATTATCACTAGAAGGGCAGATCGTACAAGATGCCGATCGTTTAGATGCATTAGGTGCAATTGGTATTGCTCGCACCTTTTATTATGGCGGTAATAAGCATAATATTATGTACGATCCTAATATTTCACCACGAACTTCATTGGATGAAAATAATTATAAACATCCTAATACCGTTATTAATCATTTTTATGAAAAACTTTTTTTACTTAAAGATATGATGAATACCTCCATAGCAAAAAAGCTAGCCGAGCCAAGACATCATTTTTTAGTTCAGTTTGTTAAACAATTTGAAAAAGAATGGCAAGGAGAGGATTATTTTTACTGAAAATTTGTTTATCGATAATAGTTAGAGTATGAATAATTAATTTTTGAAAAATTTGTATAACACCTGCCTCTTTTAAGAAGGCAGGTTTTACTAAAATGGAATTGGTGTTCCAACTAATCCAAGTACAATAGGAAGAGTGATCAAGCTTAATAAAGTACTGAGCAAGGTCGCACTTGATACCAGTTCTGGATGACTATCAAATTGTACTGACATTAATGTGGTATTGGCGGCAGTTGGCATTGCAGCAAGGACAATTAAAACTTGTTTATAAACAGGCTCAATTGGCATAAAGTAAACCATACAAAATGCCACAATTGGTGAAATCACCATACGTGCAAGTAAGGCAAATGAGATTTTAGGATAATTAAGCTGAGTAAGTTTTATTTTTGCTAGTTGCATGCCCAAAATAATCATGATCACTACAATTGATGCGTCACCGATCATTCCGATTGAAGTCATAATCGATTTAGATAAAGGGATGTGGCACAATTGGAAAATAATACCTAAAAAAGCGCCATACGCTACAGGCATGCGAATAACTTTATTAATAACGTCTTTTTGATTTACAATGTCACTATGAGCGCTACCTTTAGCCGCATAGTAAATGCCTACAGTGCTCATTACAAACTGTTGTAATACCATCATTATTACGCCAAGATCAAAGCCAACTGCTCCAAAAAAGATTAATAGTACAGGAGTGCCATAGTTACCATTGTTCATAAAACAGGAACTCAAAATCATTGCACAGCGCTCTTTAACTGAATACTTCATGAGTATCGACCAAATTGAGACGATAATAACTAATGAAAAGCATAAACCAAAGACATAACCAATATAAAATAGATAATCTGTGGTTAAAGTATGAGTATAAAACGTTTTAAATGCCAAAAAGGGCGATAGCACATAAAGTGACATTTTCGATAGGTTGGCGACATCAAATTTTAAGGCTTTTTGTGCGATAAAACCTACAATAAAGATACAAAAAATAGGAAATAAGATAATAAAAAATTGCATAAGTTATATCTTTTGGTTAATTAAATTAATTCATTGAATCAAGAGCTATAATGATTGATTCTCGAAGTTTTTGACATGTTTCATCATCAAGCGCTTGATTGTTTTTATCAGTTAGAATAAACAGATCTTCAATATGTTCGCCGATAGTTGCTATTTTAGCGCTACGTAATGATAAATCTAAATTAGCAAATATTTCGCCCACACAAGCCAGCAATCCCGGTCTATCAAGTGCTATGAGCTTCATATAGGTTTGGCTGTCATTAAAGGCTGAAAGAAAGTTAACCTCAGTCGGCACTGAAAACGATCGCAATCGTTGTTTCGGTGGTTTTATGGTGACAGGTTTGTAAACAGGTTGTTGTAGTGCTTTATCAAGTGCATTTACTAGACCTTGGTTTCGATCTTCTTGTACTGTCTGTCCATTAGGCTCTAATACGATAAATGTATCGAGTGCAAATCCTTTTTTATTCGTAATGATAAGTGCATCATGAATAGTTAAATTATGCATACTTAGCGTATTACACACAGTTGCAAATAGATAAGGTCTATCTGGCGAATAAATAAAAAGCTCACTACCACCATGAGATGGATTTGGATTTATGGCTACTAATGTTTTGCCCAAGTCATGTTGCAATAAAATTTTTGCATGCCATACAATTTGTTCGGTTGTATAACGGACAAAGTAGTCAATGCGATAGTTTTGCCAAAGCTCTTTAATAATTTGTTCATCATAATTTTGTTTAACTAAAATGGTTAATGCCTCTTGCTTATTTTTACGTGCAACACTTCGCTGTTCGGGTATTTGGTGTATACCAGAGTCAAAGGAACTCGCTGCACTAAGATAGAGTTCGCGCATTAAACTTTGTTTCCAATTATTCCAAAGCGTTTCGTTTGTAGCACAAACATCAGCTACTGTTAGGCATAACAAATACTGTAAGCGACGCTTACTTTTGACCAATTGAACAAATTCTCCAATTACCGCAGGATCTTGTAAATCTCTGCTTTGGGCGGTAACAGACATCAGTAGGTGATAACGTACTAACCAGCAAATTAAATCAGTATCTTTGGTTTCGAGTTCGTGTAGTTGACAAAATTTTTCAACTAAATGAGCGCCAATTTCCGAGTGATCGCCATACCTACCTTTACCAATATCATGAAATAGACCAGCAATTACCAATAATTCGAGTTTAGGTAATTTAGCAAAGACTTTTGCACTATTAGGATGTTTTTGTTTGCCACTTTCGGTTTTAAGACTATCAAGTTCAAGCAGTAAGCGGATGGTATGTTCATCAACAGTGTAAGCATGGAACAGATCAAATTGCATCATACCAGATATATGTTTCCAACCCGGTATATAGACAGAAAGTATACCGTATTTATGCATTGGTAAAATGGCTTTATTAATTGCATCTGGGTGCTTGATAATCGACATAAAAAACGCTCTTGCTTTTGCATCTTCACAAAGTAAAGTGGTTAGTGTGCGCCGAGCGGAACGTAATTGTCTAATTGTATTAGAATACAGTCCTATAATTTGAGGATTCAACAAAATAGTGTGAAAAAGCTGCATAATCATGACGGGAGCTTTTTTGAAAATGTCATTATCTTTTACATCAATTAGGTTGTCTCGAACTTGAAAATATTCGTCAATATCATAAGGTTTGTTATGTGGATTATGTTCAAGTATAGATTCATAAAACAGTTGTAATAACATTTGATTAAGTTCAGTAATATTGTGAGCAACACGATAATAATCATGCATCATCTTCTCAACAGGAACATTACCTTCGCCTTGATAACCTAACATGTTAGCAATGCTTAACTGACGATCAAATAACAAACGATTATCATAACGAGTTATGACACAATGAAGTGCAAAACGTATTCTCCATAAAAATTTACGACAAGTTTTAAAATCTTCAATATCTTCAGGGGTTAAATAGTTGAAATCAGCTATTTTTTGTAGAAATTCTCCACCAAAGTGACGAATCGCTATCCATTGAATAATTTGCATATCTCGCAATCCACCCGGACTATTTTTCAAATCAGGCTCTAGGTTATAAGAGGTGCTGTGATATTGTTTATGACGTTCATGTTGTTCTTGTATTTTTGCCTTATAAAAAGCACGAGACGGCCAGATTTTATCGCTAAAAATTTGCTTATGTAGTTCATCTAATAGTAATTGATTGCCAGAAATAAGCCTTGATTCAATCAAATTAGTCATTATTGTGATATCATTTTTTGCTTCTTGTAGGCAGATTCTTAATGTTCTAACACTGTGCCCTATATCTAAATGCAAATCCCATAACAAGCGAACTAAATCACTGATCTGTTTTTCTATCTCTTTAGTCAACGGATAATCACTTAAAATTAAAATATCAATATCTGACAGTGGGTGTAATTCCGCTCGACCATAACCACCAACAGCAATCAAAGCGATACGATTACGTTTAAAGAAGGAAGAAACATGTTTAGGTATTTGATAAAAACGCCATAATCGCTCAAGTAAACGGTCAATAAATTGACTGCGTAAATGCACTAAGGTATCAATGTCAGCTTGTTGCTCAAACTGGACCATGGACCACTGTTGAAACTCCTCAAGCTGCTGTTTTAGATATGTAATATTTATCTGTTCATCATTGAAATTAAGTGGAGAGACTGGGTAACACAAATGGGTTTTAATCATAGCTATATTATCAAATTAAGACAATTCAATAGCTATATCGTTACCCGATTTTAAATGACTGTCAAGCTACGGTTAAAAGAAAGAAAATTATTATTAATTGATATTAACAACAAAAAAGGAACAATAATTTGTTCCCTTTGTCAAAAAGTTTCAGGTAAGTATGTGTTTGAGTATAAAATTATAAAGTAAAATCGCTTAAATCATCTTCATTAATTTCAGAATCAATTTGTCCAACTAAATATGAGCTCATTTCGGCTTCTTGTGGTGCTACTTGCACATTATCAGAAACAAGCCAGTTATTAATCCATGGAATTGGATTGGATTTAGCTTCAAAAGGTAATTTTAGTCCGACCGCTTGCATACGAATGTTCGTTATATACTCGACATATTGGCATAATATATCTTTATTTAAACCAATCATTGAGCCGCCCTCAAACAGGTATTCGGCCCATTGTTTTTCTTGATTAGCGGCTTGTAAAAATAAGTTATAACAATCTTGTTCACATTCTTTGGCAATTTCAGCCATTTCGGGATCGTCTTCACCACTGCGTAGTGTGTTGATCATAAACTGAGTGCCAGTTAAATGTAGCGCTTCGTCGCGGGCAATAAGTTTAATAATTTTGGCATTCCCTTCCATGAGCTCTCGTTCAGCAAAAGCAAATGAGCAGGCAAAACTAACATAGAAGCGAATAGCCTCAAGTGCATTAACACTCATTAAACATAAGTAAAGTTTCTTTTTAAGTTCACGTAAATTAATGCAAACAGTGCGATTATTGATATTATGCTTACCTTCACCAAATAAATTATAGTAACTTGCATAGCTAATAAGATCATCATAATAACCTGCAATGTCACCTGCACGTTTTTGAATTTCTTTATTAGTGACAATATCATCAAAAACCACAGATGGATCATTAACGATATTACGAATGATATGAGTATATGAACGAGAATGAATGGTTTCAGAAAACGACCAAGTTTCTACCCATGTTTCAAGTTCAGGTATTGAAATAAGTGGCAGTAAAGCCACATTAGGGCTACGACCTTGAATTGAGTCAAGTAACGTTTGATACTTTAAATTACTGATAAATATATGTTTTTCATGTTCTGGTAACGCAGCATAATCGATGCGATCTTGTGAGATATCAACTTCTTCAGGGCGCCAAAAAAAGGAAAGTTGTTTTTCAATTAGTTTTTCAAACATCTCATATTTTTGTTGATCATAACGCGCAACATTCACTGATTGTCCAAGGAACATTGGTTCTTTAAGCTGGTCGTTATGCACTTGCGAAAAGGTACTGTAATTCATACTCATAAAAGAACTCCTACTCATTTACTGTTGCTTTTACCGCTTCCTTTTGACAGTGTAAAAGGCAAGTTGAATGGGGAAATTACTAGTTTTCCCCGATAAAAAATTGAATTTTAGCGTGTAGCTATTTAGTTTTAATCAAGGTTAAATTTTGCAAGCGCCACCTTCACAGCCATCATCCGAATGGGTTGTTGGAACAATATCACCTTGAATATCTTCAGCGCCATCGCGTGTATTATGATAATAGAGTGTTTTTACGCCAAATTTATAAGCAGTCAATAAGTCTGATAATAGCTGTTTCATGGGTACTTTATCATTTGCGAACTTCGTTGGATCATAATTAGTATTAGCTGAAATTGATTGATCAATAAATTTCTGCATAATACCTACCAATTGTAAATACCCCGTATTATTTGGAATTTGCCAAAGTAATTCGTAGAAGTTTTTCAAATGGTTATACTCTGGAACTACTTGTTTCAAAATACCATCTTTTGATGCTTTGACACTAATAAAACCACGTGGTGGTTCAATACCATTTGTTGCATTGGAAATTTGTGACGAGGTTTCTGATGGCATTAATGCCGATAATGTCGAATTCCGAAGTCCATGAGTTTTAATGGATGCTCGTAGTGATTCCCAGTCATAGTGTAACGGCTCTTTAGTAAGAGTATCTAAATCTTTTTTATAAGTATCAATAGGTAAAATACCTTGTGAATATGAGGTTTGATTAAATAATGGGCAAGCCCCCTTTTCTTTTGCCAAATCATTCGATGCTTTTAGCAAATAGTATTGCATGGCTTCAAAGGTACGGTGAGTTAAATTGTTGGCACTGCCATCAGAATATTTAACCCCATGTTTTGCTAAATAATAGGCATAGTTAATAACACCAATACCTAATGTGCGACGATTTAATGAAGAATTACGCGCCGCAGGTACAGGATAATCTTGATAATCTAATAAAGAATCAAGTGCACGAACGGTTAGATCAGCTAATTCCTCAAAATCATCAAGTGATTCTATTTTACCTAAGTTAAATGCTGATAAAGTACAAAGCGCAATTTCGCCGTTTTCATCATTAATATTATAAAGTGGCTTAGTCGGTAACGCGATTTCCATACATAAATTAGATTGATGTATTGGTGCAAGTTGCGCATTAAATGGACTATGGGTATTGCAGTGATCAACATTTTGAATATAAATTCGACCCGTTGATGCACGTTCTTGCATTAATAATGCAAAAAGCTCAACGGCCTTAACTTCGCGTTTGCGAATATTTGGATCTTGCTCGTATTGATGATAAAGCGTTTCAAATTTATCTTGATCGGCAAAGAAGGCATCATAAAGCCCAGGAACGTCCGATGGGCTAAATAAGGTAATATTTTCGTTTTTGATTAAACGTTGATACATTAATTTATTGATTTGTACGCCATAGTCTAAATGGCGGACACGATTTTCTTCAACGCCACGGTTGTTACGTAATACTAATAAACTTTCAACTTCTAAATGCCAAAGAGGATAGAAAACAGTTGCTGCTCCTCCTCGCACACCACCTTGCGAACAAGATTTAACCGCTGTTTGGAAATATTTATAAAATGGAATGCAGCCTGTATGAAAAGCTTCACCACCACGAATTGAGCTTCCTAACGCACGAATTCGCCCTGCATTAACTCCAATTCCTGCCCGTTGTGATACATATTTAACAATAGCGCTTGCTGTGGCGTTAATAGAATCTAAACTATCATCACATTCAATTAATACGCAAGAACTGAACTGTCGAGTAGGAGTACGAACCCCCGCCATAATTGGCGTTGGTAGCGAAATTTTAAAGGTTGAAACGGCATCATAAAAGCGTTTGATATAACTAAGACGTGTATCTTTAGGATAATTAGCGAAAAGGCAAGCTGCAACTAGAATATATAAAAACTGCGCGCTTTCATAAATCTCGCCAGTGACACGATTTTGTACTAGATATTTTCCTTCAAGTTGTTTAACTGCGGCATACGAAAAAGACATATCTCGCCAGTGATCGATAATCTTATCCATTTGTTCAAATTCTTCTTGCGTATAATCTTCAAGCAAGTGTTTATCATAAAGCTCGTTATCGACCAATTTTTTAACGTGTTCATAAAGTGAAGGTGGGGTAAATTGATTAAAGGCTTTTTTACGTAAATGAAAGATTGCTAAGCGTGCGGCTAAATATTGATAGTCTGGCGCTTCTTGTGAGATCAGATCGGCTGCAGCACGAATAATTGTCTCATGAATATCCGATGTACGAATACCATCATAAAATTGAATATGTGAACGTAATTCAACCTGAGAAACAGAAACATTTTCTAATCCTTCAGCAGCCCATGTAATAACACGGTGGATTTTATCAAGGTTTATTGGTTCTTTCTTTCCATCTCGTTTGGCAACGAGTATTGATTTATTCATTCTTTCATTCCAATGTTAAAGTATATTTTTAATTATGATAATTGATGTTTATCAAAATATACAATATATAGTACCTATTAATTGAATTTGTCACTATATGTAGTATTATTAATCAATGGTTCAAATTTATTAATTAAAATAAAACGTTATTGATTTTAATAGTTAAAATTTATTTTTCATAAAAAATGATAAGAATAACTTATGCAAGTTAACGTTGTGCTATCGATATCATTTAACTGATTATCGACAAAGTAAAAATCTGCATGAGTTAAAATGTACTTGGCTGATGTAGCGGGCGGTGTACGGGTCGTAATATCGGTAGCGATTATAATGTAACCCTGATTATTCGTATCATCCTGATACTCACCTTTACAAGGCCAATGCTAAAGCGAGGTTGCCATAGGAGTTGAAATTTCTGTTAAAAACTTTCAGGTAACTATACGTTTTAGTATAAAATTGTTTTTTAGTCGGGCTGACTGATCCTAGCCAGAATATTAGACAGTGCCCGCCTCTATCATTTTTTCGTTTTGGTAATATTGTTGTTCATATTGTTCAGGTGATACCCAGCCATTGGCTGAATGACGGCGTATCCGATTATAATAGATTTCAATATATTCAAATAGTGCTTTATTAGCCTGCTTCCTCGTTTTGTAGTAACAGTCATGAATAATATGGGTTTTGAGTGTATGAAAAAAACTCTCAACAACCGCATTATCAAAGCAGTTTCCTCTTCGACTCATGCTTTGCCTTAGCCCATATTGTAATAATAATTGCTTGAAAACAGCACTGCAATATTGGCTTCCTTGGTCACTATGAATGAGTACATTTTTAGGAAAATGACGCCGAAATAAGGCTTGTTTTAATGTATTACACACTAAATGACGGTCTCTGTAGCGTCTGGTTTGCCTAGCAATCACTTTTCGTCCATATAAATCGATAATCACCGACAAATATAACTAACCTTCCCCTGTTTTAATATAAGTAATATCGGTTACACATGTCGTATTCGGCTTATCAGGGTTAAATTGTCTATCTAACGTGTTGGGCGCAATATTGCGATGAGCCATATCTGTTTTATACTTGAATTTACGTGCTGCTTTACTATGCAATCTTAAACTACGTAATCCCAATTGTTGCAAAACACGGCTAATTGTCCTTTCTGAAACTTGATAGCCCGCTTCCCTTGCATCATGAAGCAGGCTTGGTGCACCCAAACGGGCTTTATGTTGCCAATACTGCTTTTGGATATACTCGCTGAGTTTAGCTGATTTGTTTACTCTTTTTAACCAAGCATAATAACCCGATGAACTGACACCAAGTAATGAGCATATCCTAGTAACCGGATAGCTGGTTAAATGATTTTTCATATAAGTGTACTTCACCGACTTGGATTGTTGATGATATGCACATGCGCCTTTTTTAGTATATCATTGGCCATTTTCAGTTCTTTAATCTCTTTTTCTAACGCCATAATCCGCTGTTGCTCAGCTGTTAACTCTCGACGGCTAGTTTTATTCGGGGAAAGTTGCCTAATCCATTTATCTAGGGTTGATTTACCCACACCTAGATGGTTGAAAGGTGTGCATTAGATAACGCATAATCCACTGATTGTTGTTTAAATTCAATACTAAATTTTTTAACCATGGATCGGCTACACTAAATCATACAACTTTTTTAAGGGGTAAGGTAAACTTATCACAACTAAAAAAGGAACAAATATGAATAAGATTAAACGCAAAAGACGAACATTCACAGATGATTTTAAACACCAAATGGTCAGTCTTTATCAACATGGTAAATCACGTAGTGAAATCGTTGCCGAATATGATTTGACACCATCAGCTTTGGACCGTTGGATAACGCAAGCAAGCCAAAGCGGCTCATTTAAAACAAAA
>NZ_LZHK01000138.1:0-1872 GCF_001690415.1 Gilliamella sp. Imp1-1 | reverse complement strand
CTCTTGTTCTTGTGGACTGCGATTATCTTTTGTTTTAAATGAGCCGCTTTGGCTTGCTTGCGTTATCCAACGGTCCAAAGCTGATGGTGTCAAATCATATTCGGCAACGATTTCACTACGTGATTTACCATGTTGATAAAGACTGACCATTTGCTGTTTAAAATCATCTGTGAATATTCGTCTTTTGCGTTTAATCTTATTCATATTTGTTCCTTTTTTAGTTGTGATAAGTTTACCTTACCCCTTAAAAAAGTTGTATGATTTAGTGTAGCCGATCCAGATTTACCTTTATTAGAATCTGCGGGTGAAATTTTAGAGGCACTCATCATGGGCGGACCAGCCGAAGATATGCATTGTTATGAAGAAGGTGCTATTGTTTGTTTAAATTATTTAAAACATTTACTAAAACTACCCTCATTAGCTGAACTCCCCCCTTTACGGACAGTACTGACTATACATGATTTTGTTAGCAGCCAGCTTAATGAAAGCTATCCTAATTGGAATGAAAAAATAAAAAATGCAATTATTGAAAAAGCAAATAAGTTTATCCATCAAGATAAATGGTTAGCATTAATTGAAAATGATTTAATGACTGATGATAGCAGTAAATTTTGCCTAGCTGCTGATCTTTACACGCAATTTGGATTTGATGCATGGGATGCGCGTTTTGCATATCAAAAAAATCATCAGGGTGAACAGTGGTATTATTTAATGCAAGCCGATGATATACAAAGAGTACAACAAGTTATGCAGTTAGCTGGGCAACAATATGACTTTACAAAAATCGCAACTGGGCCAGCGCTAGAATCTGCATTTGGCATCAAATATAAAGCACACCGTGCATTGGATGCTATTTTACAAGAGCTCAATCGATTTCCGGGTATGGGTGAAGATCTTATATTAATTGGTCTAAACAGCCCTGTAATACGCAACCGAAACATGGCATTAAATGCCATTGAAGCTTGGGATCGGCAATGTTGGACAGATAAACTAACGCTTGCCCTGCAAGAACTTATTGCAAATGAACCTAATGATGAAATTAAAAAAAGGTTGGCAACGCTACTTACTTCGCACAATAGTTAAATATTCTATTTACGTGCTAACAAGCATAAAAATATCGACGCAGTTATGACCGCCCCAAATGGGGGGCGGAATTGTCGTTTAAGCTGTAACCCCGTTACAGCTTAAAAAATAAAAGCGCCAATAAATCAATTTTAGTTTTTAACTAATTTTTGCCCATAAGCATTAATTTGGTTATTTTCTACTTTGTAGGTAAATTTCCATTTCTTATTCAGTTCTTCGATTATTTTTTTGTTCAAAGCTGTATTTTCAAAACTTGGATCGGCTACACTAAATCATACAACTTTTTTAAGGGGTAAGGTAAACTTATCACAACTAAAAAAGGAACAAATATGAATAAGATTAAACGCAAAAGACGAACATTCACAGATGATTTTAAACACCAAATGGTCAGTCTTTATCAACATGGTAAATCACGTAGTGAAATCGTTGCCGAATATGATTTGACACCATCAGCTTTGGACCGTTGGATAACGCAAGCAAGCCAAAGCGGCTCATTTAAAACAAAAGATAATCGCAGTCCACAAGAACAAGAGTTAATCGCGTTGCGTAAAGAGCTTAAACAGCTGCGTATGGAAAACGATATTCTAAAGCAAGCAGCACTGATAATAGGACGAAAATCGCTATCCTAAAAGCAAATCGACATCGTTATAGCATAACAAAGCTATGTCAATATTTAGGATTATCAAGACATTATGCTTATTATCAGTGCAAATTGAATAGACAAAAATCAATAGGGCTTTATGCCGATAAAATCGTGACGCTATTTAATCAGAGCTATCAGTCTTATGG
>NZ_LZHK01000137.1:0-20428 GCF_001690415.1 Gilliamella sp. Imp1-1 | reverse complement strand
CGTTAGTAAAGCTACGTTTTGCTCTTCGTGATGAATCGATTGCCATTGTTGTTACCTTCTCTTATTTTTAGTTTATCATAACAATGACCTTATAAAACTGGTACTAATTAGTGTAGCCGATCCACGAGAATGCCTTTGCTAGAATCAAGCAATATCGTTCAATATCAACTAGATACGATAAGTTAGAAAGGAATTATGCCAGTATGGTATCACTGGCATTTATGTTAATGTGGCTGCCAATGTATTGTTGAGTAATTTATGTACAGCAAAGATCAACAGCCCCTAGTTATTGTAAAAAATAATTAAGGGTACCAATATGTAAAATATTTGGGTACCCATAAATAGGTTTGGGTCAGAAAAGAATATTAAAAATCTTCATTTGATTGATTTTGAAAGTTTATAAGTTGTTTTTTAGGCAATGTAAAATTTACACCTAAACGGATATTATCATCTTCATCAGATATAACAATGAGCTCTGCTTGTCTTGCTGTATCAGGTATTCGGTGAAGTAATGACATATAATTATTGGCTTTGCCAAAAACACCTTGTAGAGAATCATTGCTGATAGCTATAATATTTAACGATGTAGAATGAGAAATAGCATCTAGCCAAAATTCTTCAAAAGCTTTTTGAGTAGCATTTTGATCTTTTTCTTTTATGATAGATACAAAGTCAACATTGTTAGAATCATCTGTAGCATAAACAATAGAAAAGTTCTTGCTTATCGCAGTCAGTAATGTTCCTAATTTATTACCGTTATCGTCTGAATCTGTTTCAAGATAAACAGATTCTAAAAGATTATTTTGGTTAAAAATCAGTACCATTGTCCATTGAAAACCGAGAAAGCTTTGGTTGTAACTTATCAGCTGATTTTGATCGTCAGGATCTAGTTCAGTGCTATATTGCTGCATTACTTCATTTTTAGGCATATTGTAATACAAATTTTTGTATAAAGGTGTTTTGGTTGAAGAATAGGAGGTATCAGCACCAACGGTAAGAGTAGTAAAAATTAGCCAACAAAAAACTAATAAGTGGCGTAAGTTATTTTTCATATTATTCCTTTCAGCATAATATTTAATAAACCGATAAGATCCTAAGTAGGATCTTATTCATAATTATTCAACAAAAATTGCAAATATTCGAGTGATAACTGTTAAACTTACAAATATTAATGATATGATTTTCCATACATTTTTATTATTATCATTGGTTGTGTTATAGACAGCGAATAACGTGGCTATTGACCAAATGATAATCAAAATATTGCCATTAAATAATCCTGAACTTGTACGTGTAAACATATCAACAATTGTAATAACAACGACAGGAAGAAACCAAAACAACCAAAATGTTTTTGCAAGTCCATATTCTCCTTTAATATATTTAATGTGTGAAGACATGCTTTTATTTTGTTGTTCTTTTATTTTATCTAGTAATGACATGCTATACTCCTTTTTTATTAGTTAACAATTTGAACAAAAAATTGGTTTTTATTTTTTTTGTCTAAAAATACAGAATATTTAACAGGGAATGCTCCATTACCACCAAAAGAAACGTTTGCTTGGCATAAGTATCTCTTTTGTTCTTTATCTTCGTTAAGTGTTAATTGATCGCTAATGTTAATAAAAGAAAGTTGACCGCCACCTTGTTTTGCCATTATTTGGTTCAATAGCTTTTTTGTATCTTTGCTATCACAGCTAGGCGGCATACCATCCCCACAACCTGTTAAAAAAAGCCCTAATATTAATATAGATAGTAATTTCTTCATCGTTTTTCCTTTTTTATGAATGTTAAAAATTCAATTGTAGACTAGTTATCTTAATAAGTCTATAATTGGAATTAAATTAACAAAAAATCTATTAATGGATTTTTTGTTGATGATTAGTTTGATTATATTAATAATGATATATGTCAAAATTTGACATAGAAAAGATAATTTTTACTATTGAGTAGTATATTTATTTGAGGTGTTTTTGTTATTCTTCATCAAACCAATTCCAAAAATCAACGGGTTTAATAACTTCCACCATATTGCCCCACATATAGAGATACCAAGACATTTCAAGGGCACCGCCTGCTTTAAATTTAACGGTTATTGATTTGTCTTTATTTTCTATCATAGTTTGAGTTGGGTGGAAGATATAATGTCTAACTTCTTTTGCTACTTCAGGACTAAAACGCCACTCCACATCGAAAGGTTCCTCTTTAAAGGCTCCGAACATATCTTGACAGTAATCAGTTAAATTAAATGAATCGGGGATTGTATAACTAAGTTCTAAAATATTAATCTGTTCTATATTATGCAAAATAAAATGATGGATCTGTTGGCCATAATAGTTATCACTGTGTCTTGCTAAAAGGTAATGATTTCGTTCACTATATAAAATTCCATAAGGCTCTAATGTGTTGTGGCTGTATTTACCGCTATTTTTGTTGTAGTACTTTATTTTTATTTGTTTTTTATTAAGCAAAGCTGTTCGTAATGCATTGAGTATTTCTGCATTTAAATGAAACTGAGGACCAGGGCGAAAAGCTAATCCTTCAATTTTCAATAATGCTTCTGTTTCATCTTCAAGGCTTCTTTTACGTTTTTTAGATTGTAATAAACTTTTAATCTTTGTTTCTAAACTAACTAGTGATTTGGCTTGCTCGTGTAAATTATGTTGCTCTAAAAAATTCACACTAGCCTGCAAGGCAGAAAGCTCTTGTGGGGAAAAAGTAAAAAGTGCATTTATCTGTTGAGATGAAATCCGCCATCGCTTGCAGCGTCCGTCTGTTGAATACTCTTCCATATTTGGAAAATAATCACGCAACCCTGCACACATTCGTTGTGCTGTTCGTAGTGATACGTTATAACGCCGTTGAATCTCATCTAATGATAATCCCTCAGCACTATTTTGTAATTCGAAAGCAAGATCAAACAAATCCCATGATTTTTCGTACATTTTTATTTTCCTACTCAAATATTAAACATGACAAAATCTGTCATTATTTTATATTAAGATAAACAATAATAATAACAAAGTAGATATTTATGATGATAATCAGTCAAAAAGAGTTAGCTATAATTGATCAAGCAAAAAAAATCATGAAAAAATATATACAAGTAGGGAAAAAGATATCCACAATAGATCATATTAAGGATTATTTTATATTTCATTTAGGATTATATGATTATGAAGCGTTTTGTGTTTTGTATTTAAATAGTCAAAATAGAATTATTGCACTAGAGGAGCTATTTCGTGGCACAATTAATGAGTCAAGTGTTTATCCTCGAGAAATTGTAAAGCAAGTATTATATTATCAAGCAACGGCCATTATTTTGGTTCACAATCATCCAAGTGGCGATAAAGAGCCTAGTTTATTGGATATTTTATTAACCTCTAAAATTAAAAATGCATTAGCGTTGATCGATGTTGTTGTATTAGATCATTTGATTGTTGCTAGAGATAACGTTATTTCAATAAAGGAAAATACAAAATATAACTCAATGAATCTGTTTAATTGATATTTAGCTGATTATCTGACGATTAAAATGCCAAAAAATCTATTAATGGAATTTATTTGTTTTTTTAATCCTAAAAAGGTATTTAATTATTATTTTAATCTCAGACAATGATAGCCATGATTTTTTATATTAGATATTCTCAACATGGTAAAACTAGCAGCGTCAAATACAGATAGAATAGTAGGTAAACGAATACAACAGCGTCGTAAAGAAATGGATTTGACCGTTGCTCAACTTTCCGAAAAAATCAACTTATCTCCGCAACAATTAGCGCGTTATGAACGAGGTGAAAATAAAATTAACTTCGATCATTTTGTTAAAATTGCAGAGCACCTAAAAACACCAATAAGTTGGTTTTTTATTGATTTTGATACCTATCCTAACGGTTTGGTATTAAATAATAAAATAGGGGAACAGCAACAAAGTTATGAAATGAAATTTACCGACAAACAACATAATGACCTTGATGCTCGTTTATTGCAACACTGGCGAGTATTATCTATAGAACAGAAACGAGCATTCATACTATTTTTAGATACCTTAAAATAAATCTAAAAAATATACTAAAACAATGAAATTCCCCCTTAAAAGTTACCGTACGCTAACAAATTTTTAAAATTAATTAACTTTATTATTCAATAGGCTATAGCCTTGACGTTTTTACAGTAATTTTTACCATCGATGCTGCTATTGTTATTGCTGTGTACAAATATTAATGGTAAGTAAAACCAATACTATTTATACGTAGTATTCTGTATTTAATATTTGATGAGGGAAAACAAAAGCAATAATCTCTGCATTATTGGCTATAAAGTTATCTGGTGTAGTATTACAACGCCATCAACCAATACATAGGAGCATATAGAAGACAAAGTCTGCGATTCTTGCGCTTTTGCAACTGAGTAGCAAAAGCGCTTTTCTAAAAAATAAAACTTACTACAACAAAAAAGTACTCTTCGCTAATCCACCTTATAGGTGAATAGTTGTTACTAATTTTAACCTTGATTGGTTAAAAACAGTTTAAGCGATGGATTATGTGTTTCGTTGTGGAAACCATAACCGAGTTCAGTTAAGTGTTGATTAAACTGGTTAAGGGTTGATTCGTCGATTTCAAACGCGGCAAGTACACGACCATAATCGGTACCGTGGCTACGATAGTGGAACATTGATATGTTCCAATTAGTCCCTAACGTTTGTAAGAATTTATGCAACGCTCCTTGCGATTCAGGGAACTCAAAACTGTATACTTGTTCTTGAAGCGGTTTGCAAGGTTTGCCACCAATCATGTAGCGTACATGTAGTTTTGCCATTTCGTCTTCGGTTAGATCTACAACCGGGTATTTTGCAGCAGCAAGTTCTTGCATAATTTCATCTTTTTCTTCACTTTTTGAGATTTTTATTCCCACAAAAATACAAGCAGATTTTTCATCATGATAGCGGTAATTAAATTCGGTTACTGCGCGTCCACCTAATAGCTGACAAAAACTTAAAAAACTGCCTTTCTTTTCTGGAATGGTGACTGCTAATAGCGCTTCACGTTTTTCGCCTAATTCACAGCGTTCTGATACATAGCGCAAGCTGTGGAAGTTTAAATTAGCGCCTGACAGTATATGAGCAAGTTTTTCACCACAAATGTTATGCTGATCGATATATTTTTTTAGTCCAGCTAATGCTACTGCGCCAGATGGTTCAGCTACTGCACGTACATCGTCAAATAAGTCTTTCACTGCCGCACAAATTTCGTCGCTATTCACGGTAATAATATCATCAATATATTGTTGGCAAAGTCTGAATGTTTCATCGCCAATTCGTTTGACAGCAACGCCTTCAGCAAAGAGTCCGACACGCTCTAAATCAACAGGGTGACCTGCATCTAATGCAGCTTTTAAGCAAGCTGAGTCTTTAGGCTCAACTGCAATAACTTTGATTGATGGCATGATTTGTTTGATTAACACTGCAATGCCTGCGGCAAGCCCACCACCACCAACAGGTACAAAGATTCGGTCGAGTTTAGCATTTTGTTGTAATAGTTCCATAGCAATACTGCCTTGCCCAGCAATTACTAATGGATGATCAAATGGTGGAATAAAGATGCGATTTTGTTCTTTAGCTAGTTCCATTGCTTTGGCTTTGGCTTCGTCAAAGTTGGCACCATAAAGTAATACTTCACCACCAAAACTTTTTACAGCTTCAACTTTGATATCGGCAGTTGTTAGTGGCATAACAATTAAAGAACTGATGCCTAATTTTGTAGCCGAAAAAGCCACTCCTTGCGCATGGTTGCCAGCCGACGCGGCAATAACGCCGCATTTGCGTTCTTCTTCACTTAAGCTGGCTATCATGGCTTGTGCTCCACGGATTTTGAAGCTGTGGACGAGTTGGCGGTCTTCGCGTTTGACAAAAACTTGATTGTGTATTCTTGCCGATATTTTTTCCATTTTTTCAAGTGGAGTTACTTCTGCTACATCGTATACGGCGCTACAAAGTGTTGCTTTTAAATAATCTGCACCGGTAAGTTGAGTATTTTCTTGTTTCACAATTAGCCACCTAATTTACTTTTATCTCGTACGGCACCTTTGTCTGCGCTTGTTGCTAAACTGGCGTAAGCTTTAAGCGCAAATGAGACGTAACGATCTCTATTATGAGGCGTAAATGCTTTTTCACCTCGTTCTAGTTCTGCAACTCGTCGACGTTCAAGTTCAGAAGTTGGGACATCTAGTACTAATTTACGATTTGGGATATCAATATCAATAATATCACCATCACGAACAAGACCTATAACGCCGCCATTTGCTGCTTCAGGAGAAATATGACCAATCGATAAGCCAGAGGAACCACCAGAAAATCGTCCATCTGTTATCAATGCACATTTTTTGCCTAACCCCATGGATTTTAAATAACTGGTTGGGTAGAGCATCTCTTGCATACCCGGTCCACCTTTTGGTCCTTCATAAATGATGACAACGACATCACCTTCAACTACTTTGCCTCCTAATATGCCATCAACAGCATCTTCTTGGCTTTCAAATACTTTTGCTGGGCCTCGGAAAATTAAATTTTCAGCAGCAACGCCTGCGGTTTTAACAATTGCGCCATCTTGTGCCACATTACCATAGAGTGTTGCAAGTCCACCGTCTTGACTATAGGCGTGAGCTTTATCACGAATACAACCATTTACACGGTCATCGTCAAGTGAATCCCAATAGCAATCTTGTGAAAAAGCTTTAGTGGTGCGAATGCCTGCAGGTCCACTACGATACATTTTTTTTACTGCTTCGTCGGTAGTTTGAGTTATGTCGTATTTGGTGAAAGTTTCTTGTAATGTTAGTCCTAGAACATTGTGTACATTGCGATTTAGTAATCCTGCTTTATCTAGTTCTGACATAATTGACACAACACCACCAGCTCGATGAACATCTTCCATATGATATTGTGCTGTACTTGGCGCTACTTTACATAAATGTGGGACTTTTCGCGATAATCTATCTATATCTGACATGGTAAAGTCGATTTCGCCTTCTTGTGCAGTAGCTAACAAATGTAATACGGTATTGGTCGAGCCACCCATAGCAATGTCTAATGACATAGCATTTTCATATGCCGCTTTTGTTGCAATTGAACGAGGCAGGTAAGATACATCATCATGTTCATAATAACGTTTGGTGATTTCAACAATGCGTTTAGCTGCGTTTAAAAAGAGTTGTTCACGTTGTTTGTGAGTGGCAATAAGTGAACCATTGCCCGGTAATGAAAGTCCTAATGCTTCAGTTAAGCAGTTCATTGAGTTAGCTGTAAACATGCCTGAGCAAGAACCACAAGTAGGGCAAGCTGATTCTTCGATGGCTTTGCTATCTGCGTCGCTAACATTTGGGTTAGCGCTTTGAATCATTGCGTCAACTAAGTCTAATTTAATGATTTGGTCAGATAGTTTGGTTTTGCCTGCTTCCATCGGTCCACCTGAAACAAAAATGGTTGGGATATTTAAACGAAGCGAAGCCATTAGCATTCCCGGTGTGATTTTGTCGCAGTTAGAAATACAGATCATGGCGTCGGCACAGTGTGCATTAACCATATACTCGACAGAATCAGCAATGAGTTCTCTTGAAGGAAGTGAGTAAAGCATTCCACCATGTCCCATGGCAATACCATCATCAACTGCGATTGTATTGAACTCTTTGGCAATGCCACCCGATGCTTCAATTTGTTTGGCAACTAGCTGTCCAATGTCTTTTAGGTGGACATGTCCTGGTACAAATTGTGTGAATGAGTTAACCACCGCAATGATGGGTTTACCAAAGTCTTCATTTTTAACGCCAGTTGCACGCCATAATGCGCGTGCACCAGCCATGTTTCTACCCTCGATCGAGGTTGCTGAACGATATTTAGGCATTTCCTGCTCCCAATTTTATGCAAGTAACCGTGTTTAACGGTTTGTAGTTTTTAATATTAATCACCAAGTTAAAAAGTTATCCGCCAACATAGTTGGCGGATTTTTGATTTTATTTATTATTTAACAAGATCTAACCAATCATATTTATCTTCAGTTTTACCATTAAATAAACCAAAGAATGTTTGTTGGATTTGTTTGGTGATTGGACCACAACGGCCAATGCCAACTTGGATGCGGTCAACACTGCGCACAGGTGTAATTTCCGCTGCAGTACCTGTCATAAAGACTTCATCGGCTAGATAAAGTGATTCGCGTGATAGTGTTTGTTCTCGTACTTCAATACCAATATCAAGTGCTAGTGTTAATACTGCATCACGTGTAATACCTGGTAGCGCCGATGACGATAAAACCGGAGTGTATAAAATGCCATCTTTAATAATAAAGAGATTTTCACCAGCACCTTCAGATAAGTGACCATGAACATCTAACGCAATACCTTCTTGGAAGCCATTTGCTCTCGCTTCAGAACCAATTAATAACGATGATAAATAGTTACCACCTGCTTTAGCAGCGGCTGGAATTGTATTTGATGCAACCCGATGCCAAGATGAGACCATTGCATCAATACCTTGGTCTAATGCTTCTTCGCCTAGATAAGCTCCCCATGGAAATGCCGCTATCATGACATCAGTTTTATATCCAGCAGGTGGGTTTACTCCCATACCGACATCACCAATAAAGACTAATGGGCGAATATAAGCGCTTTTTAAATTATTTTTTTTGATAGTTTGGCGTGTAGCTTCCATGATTTCATCAAGAGAATAAGGTACAGGGAAACGATAAATTTTTGCTGAATTTAACAGCCTTTGAGCATGTTCTTTGTGGCGAAAAATGGCAGGACCTTTATGGGTATCGTAACAACGTACACCTTCAAATACCGAAGTTCCATAATGTAAAGCATGTGACATTACATGAACTTTTGCATCTGCCCATGGAACCATTTCACCATTCAACCAAATATAATCAGATTTTGCTGTAGAACCCATTTTGTTTCCCTCTTTATTTTTTAATTTGTTAAGTATGTACTTCGCTTTCGGTATTTTTGCTTTAACGGTCAAGCATTATACTATACTTATTTGTTTATTTAACTGTTAAATTGTTTGTTATTTTTAATTTAACTTATTATTTAATAATAAATTGTTTGAAATTGTTATTATTCAATCACTATTACATCTTCTAATTTTGCTACTTGATTTTGTAGTGTCGAAAACGATCTTTCAGTGGTTAATATTAATGTCATAATTAGTATGTTGTTTTCAATTGTTTGCATTTGCATTGATTTAATATGTCCACCCCGATGACGGATAATGCGTAATATACGTTCAAGTGCCCCCAATTTGTCATAAGCTTTTATTACTAATTGGTATTGTGTTTGTTCGTTCATTGCTTACTCCTTACAACTTCTATCTAGCATGTTTTCGTTTGCTGCTCCAGGTGGTACCAGTGGCCATACGTTTTCTAATTCATCTATGCATACATGTAAAAGATAAGCTCCTTTTGAATTGAATAAGTTATCGAGTGCAGCATCGATTTGTGACTTTTTGTTGATAGTTTGCCCAGATATATCAAATGCTTTGGCTAGCATTAAAAAGTCGGGATTATCTGATAAATTTGTTTCGCTGTATCTTTCGTTAAAAAATAATTCTTGCCATTGGCGAACCATACCTAGGCGTTGGTTATCAATTAATACGATTTTTATTGGCAATTTTTTACGTTTTATAGTGGTTAATTCTTGGACATTCATCATGAAAGATCCATCACCTGATATACATATTACACAGTCATTGGGTCTTGCCATTTGTGCGCCAACGGCAGATGGTAAACCAAATCCCATTGTGCCAAGCCCACTTGATGTAATGAAGTTTTGAGGGTGATTAAAGCACATATGTTGTGCTGTCCACATTTGGTGTTGTCCCACATCGGTAGTGACAATAGTATTAGCTGATTTTCGCTCAGAGATAGTTTTTAATAAAGTTGGCGCATAAATAGCTTCACCAGGGTGATCATAGCGAGTTGGGTGTTGTGCTTTTAGTTGATTAATTTTTTTATGCCAGTTATCAATTGAAACTGTTTGATTTAGTAGTGGTAAAACTTGCTTTATATCGCCTTGTAATCCTAAATGGCTTTGGCGTAATTTGTTGATTTCAGCTTGATCGATATCAATATGAAGTACTTTAGCATGTCGTGCAAATTCATTAAGATTGCCGGTAACCCTGTCATCAAATCGTACTCCTAGGGCAATTAGTAGGTCACACTCTTGCACTGCTAAATTGGCTGCTTTTGCTCCATGCATGCCGACTAATCCTAAATAATAGGGATTATTAATATCGGCAACACCAAGCCCTTTTAATGTTGATACACTTGGAATTTGTGTTAATTCCATAAAGTTTCTAAGTTCGGATATTGCGCCTGAAAGTCCAACACCTCCACCAATGTAAAGCATTGGTTTTTGGGCTTGGGTGATCATTTGTTTGGCTTGTTTTATATCATCAGGCAAGATTGGGTATAGTTGAGTTTTATTCTGTGCAATTTTTAATGAGGATGGTGTTAAATAGTTATGATAATCTAGGTTTGCAAGCTGTATATCTTTGGGAACATCAATTAATATTGGTCCAGGTCTTCCCGAATTGGCTAAGTTAAACGCCTCTTCTAATATATTGGGTAAATCGTGTGCATCATCTATTAAATAACTGTGTTTGGTGCAAGCTAGAGATAATCCCAAAACATCAACTTCTTGAAAGGCATCTGTACCAATAAGTTTGGTTGGTACTTGACCCGTTATAGCAACAATCGGCACTGAATCAATCAAAGCATCAGCAAGACCTGTAATGATATTTGTTGCACCAGGACCCGAGGTGGCAATGCAAACACCAGTTTTTCCTGTTGCACGAGCGTAACCAATAGCCGCCATGGCAGCACCTTGTTCATGACGACATAGTACATGTTCAATACCCCCGTCATAAAGTGCATCGTATAGAGGCATAATTTGTCCACCAGGATATCCAAAAACGGTGGTTACACCTTTTTCTTTTAAGGTTTTTACTATCCACTGTGTTCCTAACATTTATTCCTCGCTTGTACTTTACTTGTCCATTAACCATAAAAAAACCCCCGCTTTTGGGGAGCGGGGGTTTTCTGATTTATGTATAAACATATTTTTTATTCAAAAACGCCCCCGCGCAGGAATAATGACTACGCTGACAATGATATTGATGAGGACGATTTTGAGTGAAAATTTCATAATGTTGGATGATTAACTTTTTATCATTTTTTAAAATATTTTTAACAAAATACTCGTTTTTAAAAAAAGTGCAACAGTTTTTTATTGCTTTTGCTATTTAGCACAAATAGTTTGTGAAAAAGTTTCAGGAAACACTGTGTTTTAGTATAAAAATATCGGTTTTAATAGTTTGGTCTGATGTTTTTGCAATGTCAGTGTATAAAAAATAAATATAAGTAATATAAAGAAATATCAAATAATTAAAAAAAGATATCAGTATGGAAATATTGCAACTAATTATTTTTGTTATTTTTAAATTGGTTTTAATAAACTTTGATAACGCTAAAAAACTTCACAAGATACGTCTACCGCGGATTTGGAAAATGGTGATCTTAATGATTCTCAAAGTTCAGTCAATGATCCAATCCTTCAAAAATTACTTAACGCATATTGTGAAAATAGTAATGAGATGAATGAGCTTAAAAAATTTTCTAAATGGTGTTAACTATCACTACAATATAAATAATAAAAAAATTATAATAATTTATCTAAAATCAATATGTTGTAAATAAAAGCAATCTGTTTTTTAAATTTTCTTTTACTAGCTTCGTATATGTTAATTTGATACACTTAGTTCAGTGCAAGATTATGCAATATTTAAGGTTTCGGCTTTACTAATTTCAATGACCTCACCAAGCCAATCATAGAAAGCCGCCTTTGTTTATTATTAGCCTCAGTTTTTGTTTGTTTAAAAATCTTTGGGGATGATATTGAGCAATGCTATTAAGTTTAAAAAAGAATATTCTAATTTTTGTTGTCAGTAAATATAATTTATTGAATTAATTAGTTATTTTAAAGATTAAAATAGGTTTATCAATAGGATTTTGTGATTATTAATTGATTTTATTTAAGTTATATTGAATTTGTTTTCAAATACATGTTTAACTTAGGAGAAAATTATGAGCAAACAAATCTATAATCCACTTACCAAATATCATCATGATAAGTTCCCAAAACAAACACAAGTTGCACCAGCTTTACAGTGTGAAATGACCCCAACCCCTGATTGTGGTGAAAAAAGCTATCAAGGCCATGGACGCCTAGAAGGACGTAAAATGCTTGTTACTGGTGGCGATTCTGGTATTGGTCGAGCGGCAGCGATTGCTTATGCTAAAGAAGGTGCGGATGTAGCAATAAATTACCTTCCTTTCGAGCAAAAAGACGCGGAAGATGTTGCTAAGGTTATTCAAGCGGCTGGGCGCAAAGCTGTATTGATCCCCGGTGATTTGAGTGACGAGACTTTTTGTAAAAAATTAGTTGAAGAGGCACACCATCAATTAGATGGATTGGATAATTTGACACTGGTTGCTGGTAAGCAGGTTGCTGTTGAAGATATTATGGAACTTACTACCGAGCAAATTAAGAAAACCTTTGAAGTTAATGTGTTTTCGCTTTTTTGGTTAACTAAAGCGGCTTTAGGTTACTTAAAACCAGGATCAACCATTATTACAACTTCATCTGTTCAGGCTTATCAACCTAGCAGTAATTTATTAGATTATGCTTCAACTAAAACAGCTATTATCGCATTTACACGTGGATTAGCTAAACAATTAGGTCATAAAGGTATTCGTGTAAATTCTGTTGCCCCAGGTCCAGTTTGGACACCATTACAAATTTGTGGTGGTCAACCAAGTGACGCTATTCCTGAATTTGGTAAACAAACTCCTTTACAACGAGCTGGTCAACCTGTTGAACTTGCTGGTGTTTATGTGCACTTAGCATCTGAAGAATCAAGTTATACAACTGGCGAAACTTATGGTGTTACAGGCGGTATGCATATTAACTAATTGATATTTGTTATAGTAAAAGAGTTTATTTAAACTCTTTTACTATTAACATTAGATAAAATTAACTTTTAAAATAAAATAGTTGTTATGAGTTAATTCATGGTAGTCAAAAAATTAAATAAAAAAGGAATAAAAATGAAACTTTTTAAAGTGATCACTTTAGTAGTGTTAGGGCTTTTTTTAGTCAATTGTGATAATTCAAAATCAAAAACTGATGATATTAAACAACAAGCCAAACAAATAAGTTCAGAAGTAAGTGACAAGGCCAATCAAGCAGGTGCAGAAATTAGCGATAAAGCCAATCAATTAAGCTCAGAAATTGGTGATAAGGCTAGCCAATTAAATGCAAAAATTGAGGACCAAGTTAAGCAAGTAAGCTCAGCCATTAGTGATAAAGCTAAAGATTTGTATCAACAAACAAAATCAGAAAAAGATGAGATGCTTAATAAGATTGAAGAAGGTAATTATAATGTTGCTCAAGGTTTGATGATCAAGGCAATTAAAACAAAATTACCTGCAACAATTGATTCAAGTGTAACTTTAGTTGATGTATCGTCAGATGGCAATGTAATTAATTATAAATATATTGTGAATAATATCACTAAAGATACATTACAGGCTAAAACTAGTCAAAAGAGTTTACAAGATAAATTGGTTGAGTTTTATTGTGGTGATGATTCTAGCATGAAGACTTTAAGATTAGTATTCCCTAGAGGAGCTAACCATAATTATTATATCAATGATGATAAGGTATTTTCAGTAGATGTAAAACCAAGTGATTGTGATGATGATGATTAAATATATTTTTATTAATTTGGATAAATAGTTAAATTTTATTAATATAAAAGGGCTGATTGAAGCCCTTTTTATTTTGGACGCTCTTTCTTAATAGAGTTCTTTTACAGCTCTTTTAAAGATTAATTAGTATTATTATTACTGTTTTTGTATTTTTATAGTTTTATCTTTTAAAAGATATCAGGTAGTGATGAATTAGCTTGGGTAGGAATAAACATGAAAGGCATGAAAGTAACATTTGTGATGTTAATGGGAATAATATTATTTGGTTTTAATAATTCAGAAGCAAAAGTTATGGGTACTCAGCGAACTAGTATTCAAGAGAATATGGATATTGTTGAAAGAGGACAAAATATTATTGCTCAATCAACACCTGAAAAAATCAAAGAATTTAATGAGCAAAAAGATGGTGATTATAGTTTTGCTCAAGATTCGGTTGTTGCAGGTATAAAAGAAAAGTTACCCATTGTGATTGATAAATTTACGATGTTCAATGACATATCAAAAGATAACAATAAACTTATTTATAAATATATTATAAAAGGTTTGCCTAAAGATGTGATATTGCTAAAGCAAAATCAGCAATCTGTATTAAACACGATAGTTACTTTATATTGTGGTAATGACCCAAATGTTGAAGCGTTGAAACTCATATTCCCAAATGGAGTAAGTCATAATTATTATCTTGAAAATGAGAAAATTATGTCGTTTGATTTGAAACCGAGTGATTGTGATTCTAAATAACCATTAATCAACTTAAAAAATAGTAGAAATCATCAGCACTAAATGGGTGGGGCTTATTAAAGCTTATTTTTATTTATTTTTTGTTTTAAATTGTAAATTTTTTTATGTACTTTTTTCACTGATATTTTACAATTTATTGACCACTTTTTAAATAAGTGGTCGATATGTAATTTATAAAATTTACTCAAAGGAATAATAATGAAAAGTTTAAAAACAGTGTCAGCAATTTTGATAAGCTTGGTTCTTTGTAGTTGTGATAATTCAAAATCTGATGCTAATAAAGCAGTTGGTGATTCTTCAAAAAATACTGAATTAAGTCGTTTGCAAGAAACTATTATTAACGAAGCAAAAAAAATGCTTCCAGTTAAAGTTGATGCAAAAACTAATTTGATTGATATAACTAAAGATAATGATTTAATTAATTATAAATATGTAATTGATAGTTCAAAAGATGAGTTATCAATTCCTGATACTCAAAAAATGACGACAGAAAGTCTAAAAACACTTTATTGTAGTAATAGCTCACAAGTTAAACAACTTAGGGATGCATTCCCAAATGGTGTTAGTCATAATTATTATATAAATGATGAGCAATTATTTAGTGTTAAATTGACACCAGCTTCTTGTACTGCTAACTAAAGTAGTTTGTTTTAATTTTTGATATAATTTATTAATGTGATATAAAACAGGGTGATTTCCCCTGTTTTTTTTGAGTTATTCTAGTTCTTTACCTTTTGTTTCGGGTATTAAAAATACAAATGCAGCCGCTGATAATAAATAAGCAGCAGACAGTAAAGCTAATGCGTAGCTAATTGAATAAACAGTAGCTAAATATGCAATTAAAACTTGCGATATTCCTGCAATTCCTCGACCTACATTAAAAATAATATTTTCAGCACTTGAACGGGCATCTGTTGGGTAATGTTCAGCAAGTAATGCACCATATCCGCCCATCATGCCATTTACAAAAAAGCCAATTGCTGAACCAAATATGATTAATATAAACATATCAGTTTGATGAAAATAAAACCAAATTGAAACTGCCGAAACGAATAAAAATAGGATATAAGAAGGACGGCGACCAAATTTATCACATAACCAACCAAAAATTAAGATCCCTAATGACATACCAATTGTTGTTGAAATGGTCCAGAACATTGTATTTTTGAATGGCAATTTGAGTTCAGTTGCAATCATATTTGGCATCCAAACCATGAGCCCATAAAAACCAAAATTTTGTACTGCACAGGCAATAGTTAAACCTATTGTAGTTGCTACGGTTCGAGGATTTTTAAATAATTTACCAATGGCTATTTTATTTTTATTTTGAGCTTTTAAATTTTGCCAGATTTCTGGTTCTTTTAGACCTTTACGTGTCCAAGCAACAAATAGAGCTGGCAGTACTCCCATGGCAAAAGCCCAGCGCCAACCATAAATTTCACCAATAAAATTAACGGTTAATGCGGCTAAGATGATACCTACTTGAAAGCCTAATGCTACAATAGATGTTGCTCTTGAGCGTTTATTTTTAGGCCAGCTTTCAGAAACTAGAGTCATACCAATTCCAAATTCACCACCAAGACCAAGTCCACTTAAAAAGCGAAATATTAAAAAGCATTCATAGTTAGGTGAAATTGCACATAACCCGGTGAAAAGAGAAAATATTAAAATAGTCCATGAAAAGACTCTTACTCGACCATATTTATCGGCAAGGATACCAAATAAAATACCACCTAATACTGCGCCAAGTAAGGTTACTGATGTTAAGGTTCCTAAGTCGGCCTTAGTTAGGTTAAAGCTAGTCGAGATTAGACTAAAACATACACCTAAAATCATCATATCCATGCCATCAAGTGCGTAACCGACAGTGGATGCAAAAAGGGTTCTTTTTTGATACGGGGTTGTATGTTCGTTTTCACTTTCTGCTTGCAAGGCTGTGTTTGCTTCAGTTTTCATGTATACCTCTAGTTTTTAAAAATAGATGTTACTTAAAATTTGCGTTTTATGATGTTTAATTTGTGATTAAACGGAGGGTAAATTAAAGCGGGGCAAGTATATACTTAAAACTAGTAAAAAGCCAAGCTTAATGCCCTGAACAGTCGTTTTATCTGCCGATTTTGTTATCGGCAGTTGATTTATTTAATCTTCAGCAAAGTACCAATAACCTTTGTTGACAAGATCAAGCATGACTTTAAGTGTGTTTTTATCCTGCAACTGTTCGTAATATAGTGTTTCATTTTCACAAAGTAGATCTATGATAGGCATTGGTAAGTCAATTTTTTCACCATGAATATAGCCAAAATCACCTACTTTAAAGATTCGAATGCTTAGTACACGGTGTAGCTTTGCACCAGCTTTTAGTAATGATTCAAATTCTTCATAATTGTATGGTGGTTCAACTGGAACAATATTTAGATCGTGCATTGGTAAAGTAATGTGTCTACCAAACCAATCGTTAAATAATGAAGGTGTTTTGATTAGATCAATAATTTGATCTTGTACCTTTGTTAGTTCATAAGGTTGAACGCGATGAGGATCATTAGGTAGCTTTAAATCTGGATCTTGATAATAAATACTAATTGGTAGGTTATCAATGACATAATCAGCAAAGCTACTTAATAGTTGTTGTGATGTTTGTGTCATAAAGCCAACGGAATAACTTAATGATTCACCAATTGATATACCATTATGCGGACAACCTGTTGGAATGTATAGAATGTCGCCTGTGGTGAGCTCTTCGTCAATGATTGGTTGATATTCTTCGACATGTAATAATGCTTTGTGTGCATTAAATTGTTTATAATTTGGATCGCAATTGCCAACTTGCCAACGCCTGCTACCCATGCCTTGAATAATAAATACATCATAATTATCAATATGAGGTCCAACTCCAGCGCCTTGGGTTGCGTAAGAAATCATTAGATCATCAAATTGCCATTGTGGAAGGCATTTAAACGGTTTAAGTAAGGTCGCTGCTTGTTCATGCCAATGGTCAACGGCTTGTACTAGCAAACTCCAATGATCTTCACCTAAGTTATTGAATTGAGTAAATGGTCCGAATTTAGCATCCCAAACACCATCTTTATTAGAAACAATTCGGCTATCAATTTCTTCTTCCATCGCTAAACCAGCTAATTCGTCTGGTGTTATGGGATCAATAAAATTAACAAATGCCTTGCGTAAGATTACCGGTTTTTTTTGCCAAAATTTTCTTAAAAAATCATCCCAATCAATAGTTAATTTATAATTCATTTAATTTTCCTTGAAGATTGAATAACTGGCAAAAATTATGGGTGGTTTTTTGGGCTATATCCTCTAAAGAAACACCTTTTAAAGCAGATAAATATTGCGCAACTACACGAACATAAGCAGGTTGGTTTTCTTTACCTCGATATGGTACGGGAGCAAGATAAGGTGAGTCAGTTTCGATCAAAATACGATCAAGTGGAACATATTTCGCAACTTCCCGTAGAGCCTCGGCATTTTTAAAGGTGATAATTCCTGAAAAGGAAATATAAAAACCAAGATCCAATAATTGTTTTGCTGTTTCGATATCTTCTGTAAAACAGTGCAAAACACCAGAGTGGACATGCTCATTTTTTAAAATTCTTAAAGTGTCATCTTTAGCATTACGTGTATGGACAATAACGGGTTTGCTTAGCTTTCGCCCTAATCGGATATGTTCTTTAAATATAGTTTGTTGTAGTTCTAAGTTGTCTTGTTGGTAGTAATAATCAAGCCCCGTTTCACCAAGTGCAATGACGTTGTCTTCTTGTGCTAAAGTTTGAAAGCGTTCGGCATCGTAGGTTTCGTCATCAAGATTAAGTGGATGAATCCCACATGAGAAAGAGCATTGATTTTGATAAGGTATAAGCTTATGTTTCATCGATTCATAGCCAGATAGTGTTGTTGCCACGCTTAGGCAATGTTTAACGCTATTGTTGATAGCTTCTTGTAAAACATCTTTGATGGATTTAGTACTAAAGTCTAAACTATCTAAATGACAGTGAGAATCAATTAAAAACATAAAAATCTCTTCTTTGTTTATTTTAATGTTGTTCAAAATCACGAACAGGTTTTATTGTTGACCACGAACGGCAAGCCGGGCATAACCAGTAGAGTGAGTTAACTGTGAATCCACATTTCTGGCATCGATAATTGGGTACTGCTTTTATTTGTTCGCCAACCATGTTGCGTAAAAGTAAAAGGCTTTCTTTAGCTTTACCTTGTTCTGCATCAGCAACATGATAATTCATTAATCGATAGAACCCTTTTAAATTAGGGTGTTTCAGTAATTCTCGATACATATAATATTGTGCGGCGTCTAGACCTTTTTCTTTTTCGATAACATCAGCAAGCATTAATTCAGCAACATTACCTGTATCTTGATCGACACATATTTGTAAAAATTCTTGAAATTCATATTGATTATTTAGCTTTAGGTAGCACTCTTTTAATGCAGGTAATGCTTCGCCAATAAAAGCTTTGTCCTGCTGTAATATTTGCTGAAAAGATTTGATAGCTTGCTCTGTTTTGTTTTGTACCATAAGAACTTGCCCCAACATGAGTGAAGTACGAGCACATTTAGTGTCTGCAATTGCTGATTTTTGTAATAGGCTATTGGCTTTATCAAGATCATCATTATCAATCGCTATTGACGCTAATTCACAATAAAATTGTGCAATATCGGTTTTGTATTTTATATTACCAAGTTTAACCAATTTAGTTGCCATGTTGATGGCATTTATCCATTCACTGGTTGATTGATATATGATAATAAGTTGTTGTAATGCATGTTGTTGAAATTCTTCTTCATCAATTAATTGCAAAAATGTCTCTTCAGCACGATCGTAAAAGCCTGCAACCATGTAATCTCTACCTAGTTGTTGAATAGCTAATAGTCTTTGTTCAAATGTTAAAGATGAGCTTTCTAATAGCGCTTGATGAATGCGGATAGCACGATCAACTTCACCCCGAGAGCGGAATAAGTTACCTAATGTTAAATGCGCCTCAAGTGTGCCATCGTCTTCTTTTAACATGTCTAAGAAAAGATCGACAGCTTTGTCTTTTTGATTTGATAAAAGAAAATTCAAACCATCAACATATTCACGAGATAGTCGATTAGATTGATTTAGATGTTTCTGTTTTGCATTTCTGTCACCCATATACCAACCGTATGCGGCGGCAATAGGAAGTAACAAAAATAACAGTTCAAACATAGTAACCTATTCTTAATTAGTTTTAGTTGTGTTTATTTGCTGGTTATTAGCCATGCCTTCATCATATTTTTTTTGTAATTTATTTAGTTTACGTTTTGTTGATGAGTGCTGTAATTTAGATTTTAGAAAGAAAATGCCGGTTAATATCCAACCAACAATAAACCCCGAACCAAATAAAATAGCTAATAAGACTGATAAGCGGGTTTCAGTTTTAGCTACCAAATAATTGAAGGTTACTATTTGATCATTAGCCGATCCTATTGCTATTGAGATGGCAAAGATGATAATTATCAATAAAATTGATATAACAAATTTCATAATGTTGACCTTTCTTTTTTTTGTTTTAGTTAAACTCTTTCGTTTATTATACTCTTCTATTCTTATAATTTCTTTTTGCATTTGGTTAATTAGATTACTAGGGGCTGTTGATCTTTGCTGTACATAAATTACTCAACAATACATTGGCAGCCACATTAACATAAATGCCAGTGATACCATACTGGCATAATTCCTTTCTAACTTATCGTATCTAGTTGATATTGAACGATATTGCTTGATTCTAGCAAAGGCATTCTCGACTAAATGACGATAGCGATAAAGGCACCTATCCATACTGCTTTTATCTATATCCTTACCATAATTACG
>NZ_LZHK01000136.1:0-736 GCF_001690415.1 Gilliamella sp. Imp1-1 | reverse complement strand
AAAATCCGCTAGTTGTGATAAATGTTTGAAAATATCAACTAATATTCCTTTTTTAGACCACAAATTAAATCGCCTATAGACAGTGCTCCATTCACCAAACTCTTCTGGCAAATCTCGCCAAGGAATACCGGTTCTCATTCGGAAAAGGATCCCTTCAAACGTCATCCGATGCTCGGATTTATTATAAACTCGGCCGGTATTTTTCATTATTTGTAGTAGCTTTTCCCACCGTTTATCTGTTAGCATTGTTCTTGGCATGATGAATCGAGTTATGGTTGTTTTTGGCTGAATTATTATAACTCACATCATGCCGTCTAAAAAATAATCATGAAAGATCAACACGCCCTAGTACCAGTTTTATAAGGTCATTGTTATGATAAACTAAAAATAAGAGAAGGTAACAACAATGGCAATCGATTCATCACGAAGAGCAAAACGTAGCTTTACTAACGAGTTCAAAAAACAAATGGTCATGCTATATCAAAATGGTAAAAAACGTGCGGATATCGTCGCAGAGTATGACCTCACCAAATCAGCATTAGATAATTGGATAATGCAGTACCAAACTACCGGCTCATTCATCGCAAAAGATAATCGTCGAACTGAAGAGAACGAACTTATCGCGCTACGCAAAGAGAATAAACGTTTGTTAATGGAGAATGATATCCTAAAGCAAGCGGCGTTGATAATGGGAAGAAAATCGAGTTAATTTTACATAATAAGCATCGATACAGCT
>NZ_LZHK01000135.1:0-2618 GCF_001690415.1 Gilliamella sp. Imp1-1 | reverse complement strand
GCGTATCCGATTATAATAGATTTCAATATATTCAAATAGTGCTTTATTAGCCTGCTTCCTCGTTTTGTAGTAACAGTCATGAATAATATGGGTTTTGAGTGTATGAAAAAAACTCTCAACAACCGCATTATCAAAGCAGTTTCCTCTTCGACTCATGCTTTGCCTTAGCCCATATTGTAACAATAATTGCTTGAAATCAGCACTGCAATATTGGCTTCCTTGGTCACTATGAATGAGTACATTTTTAGGAAAGTGACGCCGAAATAAAGCTTGTTTTAATGTATTACACACTAAATGGCGGTCTATGTAGCGACTGGTTTGCCTAGCAATCACTTTTCGTCCATATAAATCGATAATCACCGACAAATATAACCAACCTTCACCCGTTTTAATATAAGTAATATCGGTTACCCATGTTTTATTAGGCTTATCAGGATTAAATTGCCTATCTAACGTGTTGGGCACAATATTGCGATGAGCCGTGTCTGTTTTATGCTTGAATTTACGTGCTGCTTTACTATGCAATCTTAAACTACGTAATCCCAATTGTTGCAAAACACGGCTAATTGTCCTTTCTGAAACTTGATAGCCCGCTTCTCTTGCATCATGAAGCAGGCTTGGTGCACCCAAACGGGCATTATGTTGCCAATACTGCTTTTTAATATACTCGCTGAGTTTAGCTGATTTGTTTGCTCTTTTTAACCAAGCATAATAACCCGATGAACTGACACCAAGTAATGAGCATATCCTAGTAACGGGATAGCTGGTTAAATGATTTTTCATATAAGCGTACTTCACCGACTTGGATTGTTGATGATATGCACATGCGCCTTTTTTAGTATATCATTAGCCATTTTCAGTTCTTTAATCTCTTTTTCTAACGCCATAATCCGCTGTTGCTCAGCTGTTAACTTTCGACGGCTAGTTTTATTCGGGGAAAGTTGTTAATCCATTTATCTAGGGTTGATTTACCCACACCTAGATGGTTGGCAAGTTCGCTGATAGAAAGGTGTGCATTAGATAACGCATAATCCACTGATTGTTGTTTAAATTCGATACTAAATTTTTTGACCATGATATTTGCCTCCTATGATTTTTGTTTATATCATAGAGGCGACTTTTGTCCACTTTTTTGGCGAGGATCAACCAAAACAATAAAATAATAGAGATGAGCACTGTTTAATATTTTGGCGAGGAACATAATGTTAAAACAATCTTTTAATATCGAAGCTATATCAAAAATTATCAGTAAGCGAGATGTATGGAAATGGTCTCTTTGGAATAATAATTCAGAACACGAAAAGTGTTTAATAGAATTAGAAAGAAAGATTAATTCTAACAAATATTCTATTGCACCATTTAAAGAACATATACATAAAAATAAAAAAACATTTCAAGCTTCCTCTATCGAAGATACATTATCTATCAAACTATTGGATAAATATTTAAGACGAATATATAAGGTAAAACAATCTGATAGGCAAAAATTAATCCTACAAATAAAAAGCTTATTAACCGACAATGAAGATTTTAAAATAATTCGACTTGATATTGAAAAATGTTATGAATCCATTAATTTTTCAAAAATTTTAAGTAGATTAGAATCTGATATGCTTTTAGCACCTAATTGTCTTCAACTTTTAAATTCAATTCATGATATATGTGAAAAACAAAAAATTTCGGGCTTACCTAGAGGATTATCTATTTCTCCTACTTTGACTGAACTTTTTTTAGAAAAAATTGATAAAGGGTTAAAACACCAAGATGGTGTTATATATTTCAGAAGGTATGTTGATGATTATTTTATAATAGTTGAGTGTGGTAAAGAATCAACAATAGAAGGCTACATTATAAATGAATTAGATCAGATAGGGTTAAACATTAATAAAAAATCTGATAAATATGCAATTGCGCCATCAAGAGATTGTTGTTTTGACTACTTGGGATATAACTTTTCGACAATATATAAAGAAAAAAAAGAAAATACAGTTAATCTTTGTATTTCTAACTCAAAATTATCTAGAATAAAAAGTAAAATTGCCTTGTCCTTTAATGATTACAAAACAAATAAAAATTTCAATCTATTAAAGCAAAGAATTAATTATTTATCCTCGATCCGAATTATAAAAAAACACGAAAATGGTACTCTTTTAGGAGGGATTGCATATAGTTATTGTCATGTAACCGATGATTTTGAATTATTAAAAAAAATTGATGGCTTTTATATAAAAATGATTAATTCAAAAAGGTTTGGATTGACCGTTGCACAACAAAATGAATTGAAGAAAAAATCTTTCTATGGTTTTGTAAAAAATAAAAAAAAGTCTACTTTTACAAGAAAAAAAGTACAACATGGAATGGCAACACATTTTCAAACAAAAAAATTAAGGGGTAAGTGTTTTTTAAATTCAACGGGAGGCAAGTAGCCTAACGAAGAATGTAATCGTTTATGATTATACCAATAAGCATAAGCCGAAAAAGCGCGTTGTAATTCAGCCGTTGAGTTGAAACGTTGGCCTTTTACAAATTCCGTTTTAATTGTTTTAAATGTCGCTTCCGCTACCGCATTGTCATATGGACACCCTTTCTTGCTTAATGAATGCGTGATATTAAATGTC
>NZ_LZHK01000134.1:0-15622 GCF_001690415.1 Gilliamella sp. Imp1-1 | reverse complement strand
ATAAGGCTTTCATCACCCGAGCAATGTAACGGCGTGACACCCAAATATTCTCTTTCTGTAAATCAAAACGAATTCGTCTTGTACCATAAGACTGATAGCTCTGATTAAATAGCGTCACGATTTTATTGGCATAAAGCCCTACTGATTTTTGTCTATTCAATTTACACTGATAATAAGCATAATGTCTTGATAATCCTAAATATTGACATAGCTTTGTTATGCTATAACGATGTCGATTTGCTTTTAGGATAGCGATTTTCGTCCTATTATCAGTGCTGCTTGCTTTAAAATATCGTTTTCCATACGGAGTTGTTTAAGCTCTTTACGCAATGCGATTAACTCTTGTTCTTGTGGACTGCGATTATCTTTTGTTTTAAATGAGCCGCTTTGGCTTGCTTGCGTTATCCAACGGTCCAAAGCTGATGGTGTCAAATCATATTCAGCAACGATTTCACTACGTGATTTACCATGTTGATAAAGACTGACCATTTGGTGTTTAAAATCATCTGTGAATGTTCGTCTTTTGCGTTTAATCTTATTCATATTTGTTCCTTTTTTAGTTGTGATAAGTTTACCTTACCCCTTAAAAAAGTTGTATGATTTAGTGTAGCCGATCCACTTAACGGGTCCTAAGGAGAGTAATCCTAGTTCTTTTGTTCCTTCAACATTTTATTTACACGATAAAAACAATGACCCATTGTATAGTTTTAGGTTAGAGCGTTGGTATGTAACTAAAAAAGGCGGTGCAGGCGGTTATCAAAATGTCGTAGCGTTTTGTAATAACTTTAATGGTGGTGGATATCGTATGACCAAAGTGCTTGATTTTACTAATTCAAGACGTTACGATTGGCAGAATGGTATAGCAGACGAAAGCTATTTACGAAAAATTAGTTATAAAGTGAATGGTTATTGGATGGGAGGATTATTTAGCGAATGGGGACGTATGACTCAGATTTATTATAAAGATAGTGATTGGGAATATTTTCGTGTTGGCGATCCTGCTTGGGGAGACTATAGAGGGTATTATTGGACATCAGATTCAGGTCAAAAAGCGTACAATATCAATGTCGTTGTAGAGACAAATACAGGTATTGTTGGTGGTAGAGATCATTCGGATCAAGACTATAGAGTAGCCTGCGTTAGCCCTTAGTTATATGTAAGAATTATTTATGTTTTTATGGTAATTTGATAAATACTGTAATAAATATACATAAAAAAACAAAATTGTAGGAAAACGCCGAGTTGTTTACTTTTCATGGTTAAAATAATCCTCTAAAAACGCATAAGGCGTTTTTAGAGGATTAGTCCAACATTTAGTTTTAATTAACAATATTCCCGATAAACACGTTTGTGATATCCACTGATAGCCTAGCTTTTTAATATGATTAAAACATTTAGGAAGAAATCAGGGTAAATGTTTTTCGGCTATCTTGCTAAATATTAGAGTAATTATTGGATCATTTAATAATTTAGGTCGATAATAGTAAGCATAACAGCTTAATTTTACAATAGCACATCACGGCAATTGATTTTTTGTTAACAGCTTTATTTAATCATCCCAAAGCATAATTGCATGATCTTCAGTTAATATTAACGGCGGTGCAAAAATATACTCTTTGACTTTAGCTGGTAAAACCTGCATGTCATTAAAGTTAAATTGTAACTCAGGATAAACATTAGCGATTTCTTTTATACGGGTATCAAGTAATTCCTTTATTTTATTCGATTCTTTTGTAATAGCTATTTCGTCTTTTAACATGCCAATTTGTTTTTTATGGTGCTCTGACTCAAATATTTCATGAAAAACAAAAGAAAATCCCTTTTTGTTATTGGTTCTGTCACAATCGGGGCATTCTCTATATTCAGGATGATGCAATTTAAGTTCTTTAACACGCAAAGCAATAATTTCGTCGATATGATCGGTATAATAATTTAATGTAGGATCTAAATAAGCCAGCGTTCTGTGTTCAGGTATTGCGCTATTACTATGCACTAAGGTAAATAAAGTTTTTTTTAATATCTTCATTTTTGTAACTTCCTTTTAATTAAAATAAAAAGATAACAAGACCTTAATAAATAAAAGAGGCTGTTAATTTTATGTAAAAATGTTTTTGGTTGACATAATACTTAAATATAAAAAAACAACAAAAATTAAAATAACTCATTATGTTATAATAAATATTTAAATTAATGAATTTAAGTTTCAAAGCATAGGTACTTAAAATAATAAAATACTATTAAGAACAACTGCTATCAGAAAATGAAAAGTCTTATTTACTTATAAACCTTACTTAAAGGTTAATTACGGTATATTATCAATACAGTAAAACATTATTGCTTAATAGTAAAAACTTAATAAGCGAATGACTACCTATTTAAAAATAATCACTTTTTTAAGACAGATTTAATTTTGGAAAGTTCAATAATATCGCTAATTTTATCTTTTAGTTAAAGATCTTACGTCTAATTTTATAGACAAATACATAACGAAGTTAATCAATATATCATAATAATTTTTAATATATTTAACTATTAAAGCTATTTAAAATAGTGCAGAGCACGGAATGATTTATTTTTTAGTAAAAAACTAGCAATATCGGTTAAATTATAAGACGAACATAATTATGGTGATGATTGTTGGGTTTTCAATGCCTTTGGATATTACAAATAATCAACCTAATATATAGGATTTCCTTACGCTGTTTACAGGAATTGAAACAAATACGGCGATTAACATACTTTTTATTGCAGTAGTTTTAATTGATATGCGGCATAATCAGCAAATAGTTAGTGATACAACAGATACAAACAAAATTTTAAGTGATTTGCTCACTTTTATAATAATAAAGTTAAACAACATAAGGCGATTTTAAATAAAACACCTTATGAGTTTTTAGAGAATTATTTTAACTGTGAAATATAAACAAATTGGTGTTTTCCTACATTTTAAGGCGAAAATGTCAGATGAGCTAACTATTTTTAAAGTTTGCTCTTTTTGATATGTTTTAAATTAGGTAAAGCAATTGCCAGAAGAATAATACCCACTCCAATCCATTGATTAAAATGGACCGATTCGCGTAAATAAAAATATGAACAAGTGACCGCCACAGGCAATTCTGCTGCCGACAAAATGGCACTTAATGAAATTCCAATTCTTGGAATTCCTACCGAAAACAAAAAAGGTGGCAATACAGTACCTAGTAATGCTAATAAAAATCCTAATTGATAAAGTTTGTCGCTAATATCAAGTTTGAAGAAAAATAAAGGTGGAAATATCAAAAAAGTAATAATACATGCGCCGGTAATCATCCACGCACTTTTTTCAAGCTTAGGTAATTCGTTACCAATATTGCTGCTAGTACTAATAAAGAGTGAATACATCAGTGCTGCTAAAAAACCAAAAAAACAACCAGCTAAATTTAAACTAATATCTTGATTAAAAATACCTGCTGCTAAGCAGCTACCTAAGATAATTACAATAATCGCTGAAAGTTGAATAATACTAGGTTTGTTTTTGAAAAAAATAAAATCAATAAAGACGCTAATCCACAAATATTGCATTAATAAAATAATTGCAATTGATGCAGGCACTAGTTGTACGCATTGGTAATAACAAATACCGACTAATCCAGGAAATAGACCAACAGCGCAGATCTTCCATTTTTTTGTCAATTTTGTATTCTTTTCTGTTGGAGTCTCTAATCGTGTGTTTGTTGATGTAGATACTTTTGGGGAGCGTATTATTTTGACAATAAAGTGAATACTCCATAACATTAACATTCCCAAAAAACATTGGATACCAGTGACTTCACCTAATTTATACCCGTCTTGATAAGCCGTCTTAACGATAGAAGATAGTACACCAAAGCTACATGCACCTAATAAAACCAGTAAACTGCCTAAAAATTTATCTTTCATATCTAAATCTCGTAACAAAAAATAACATTGCCGATAATTGTCGGCTAAAAAACACAATAAAAGACATTAGGGGAAGGATTATTAAATTCATTCCCCAGATGTCTTTTCAATAAGTTAAATCAATCAAATTACAATGATAATTAATATTTCAAAATCTATTAATCTCAACGGATAAGTGATTATGTAGCGCACTTACTTTTAGTATGGTCATAATTAAATGAATAATAAAAAACAACACCTAACACAAGTGCATATGTGGCAAAAATTAGCCAAATTGTTTGCCAATCTTTAAGACCATCATGTGTACACATGTCAACAACATAACCACTTAAAATCGAGCCAAAATAAGCGCCAATACCATTAACCATGGTCATAAACAGTCCTTGAGCACTGGCTCGAATATTTGAACTGACTTCTTTTTCAATGAAAATAGAGCCTGAAATATTAAAAAAGTCAAATGCACAGCCGTAAACGATCATTGAAAGCATTAATAGCACAAAACCAAAAGGTGTTGGATCGCCAAATGCAAATAAACCAAATCGCAAAGTCCAAGCTATTAAGCTTATCATTATGACTTTTTTGATGCCAAATTTTTTGAGAAAAAATGGGATGGTTAAGATAAATGCGACTTCAGCCATTTGTGAAACCGATAATAAAATAGCTGGGTATTGCACAATCAAGCTATCTTTAAATTCTGAGACTTTACCAAAATCATGCAAGAAAGCGCCACCAAAAGTATTAGTGATTTGTAGTATCGCACCAAGCAACATAGCAAAAAGAAAAAAAACAGCCATAACTGGTTTTTTGAATAATACAAAAGCATCTAATCCTAAATAGGAAACCCAAGACTGTTTTGGGTTTTTAGATACAGTAATATTTGGTAATGTTGTACTATAAACAACAAGTACAGCGGATGCTGCGCAGGCAACATAGAGCTGAGCATTACTCAACTCGAATTTGCATAAACTAATTGTCCACATTGCAATGATAAAACCGACTGTACCAAATACTCGTATTTTAGGGAAAATGGTTACCGAATCTAAGTTATGTTGATCCAAACAGTGGTAGCTAATAGAGTTAGATAATGCAATGGTTGGCATAAAAGCTAACGCATTGCCTAACATCACCCAAAATAAAATAGCTGAATTATTAACTGATGCTGCATAAAAAAGCGCAATGGCACAAACAGAATGACAAAGCATATATAGATATTTAGCTTGCAAAAATTTATCGGCAATAATACCAATAATAAATGGTGTAATTAATGCCGCTAAACCTTTTGTACTAAAAATCATCGATACTTCAACACCAGAAAAGTGTAAAGTATTAAATAGATAAGCACCAAAAGTGGCTAACCAGCTTCCCCAAATGAAATATTGGAAAAACATCATTATTTTCAATCTATTCTTTATGTTCATTGTTTATTCCTAAAATAAAGTGAACTTTTTATAGAAAATTACCAATAAAAAGTATTGGTTAGAAACGTGCAATCGTTTTTGTTATAAGTTTTAAAAAGGTTGATTTAACACGTTCTGCTGTCTCTATAACTTCTTCGTGTCCTAATGGTTGATCTAAAATTCCGCAAGCCATATTAGTTAGGCACGAAATTCCAATGGTTTTAATGCCTGAATGGTGTGCGATAATTGCTTCAGGCACGGTTGACATACCAACAGCATCAGCACCTAAAACACGAATCATTCTAATTTCGGCAGGTGTTTCATAAGTTGGACCTGTCCACCAAGCATAAACACCTTGTTGTAAGGTAATATTAAGTTCTTTGGCTACATCAATTACTGTTGAGCGCAATTGCTTATTATAAACCTCACTTACATCTAAAAAGCGCACACCTAAATCAGGGTTATTTGGTCCAATAAGAGGATTGTTGGCAGTAAGATTAATGTGATCGGTAATCAACATTAAATCGCCTGGTTTAAAACTCGTATTGACTGCACCACATGCATTAGTGATAATTAATTTTTCAACACCAAGCATCTTCATTACACGAACAGGGAAAGTAACTTGATCTAACGAAAAACCTTCGTAATAGTGAAAGCGTCCTTTCATTGCCACAACTGTTTTGTCTCCGCATTGGCCAATGACTAATTCATTTGCGTGGCCAACGGCTGCTGATTTGGCGAAATGTGGAATTGTGTCATAAGGAATATGAGCAGCATCTTCAAGAGTGTCGGCAAAAGGTCCTAAACCTGAACCAAGAATAATCCCAATTGTTGGTTTTTTGTTTGTGTGTTTCTGAATAAAATTAACGGCTTGTTGAATATCTGAAGTCTGATGCATGATAGTATCCTTTCAAAAAAATTAATGCTAAGCTAAAGTAAAATAGGTGAATATAATAAAACAGTGATAACCTATTGCTTAGTTTAATTGGGTAAAATCCCATAAAATAATTAAAAAACAAAATAATTTTTGTTTTCAACATATATTATGATGATCTTCGTCTAATAAAGGAAGATGCGAATTGATATATCTTAGAATGAATTAGAAAAATTTCTTTTTTATTTTTATTATTCAATATATTAAATTTAGATTAATTTAATCACCAAAATGAACAATATAAAAGGTTTTCTTAGATAAGACGATCATCGCCAGAATAGATCACACCTTTATCGCCTCTAAAGAATCCAACCAAAGTTAAATTACACTGTTTAGCCAAATCAACCGCCATTGAAGTTGCTGCCGAAACAGCTAATAAAAATTCCACGCCACAATTAGCTGTTTTTTGCACCATCTCGTAGCTAGCACGGCTTGATACTAACACTACACCGTGTTGATACTCAGGGTTATTTAACAATTGCATAGCTCTAAAGCCAAGTAGTTTATCTAAAGCTACATGTCGACCGATATCTTCAAATCCAGCGATAAATTGTCCTTTTAAATCTAGCCACACAGCTGCGTGAGTGCATCCAGTTTGTTTACCGACTTGTTGAACATGCGATAAATAGCTTAAGCTGTCACTAAAATCAGCTAAATCAATCTGACTTATTAATGGTAAAGTAGGAATATCTTGGCAGACTTGCTCTATCTGCTCAGTACCGCAAATACCGCATCCTGTTCGTCCAGCTAAATTACGTCGTTTTTCTTTTAGCTCGCTAAAGCGTCGTGACGAAAGCTCAATGTGTACTTCTATGCCTTTTGGGGTATCAATAACATCAATGCCATAAATATCATTAACCGAATGAATAATATTTTCCGTTAACGAAAATCCAATAGCAAAATAATCCAAATCTTTTGGTGTCGCCATCATCACTACATGTGAAATTCCGTTATAAATTAAAGCAACTGGCTTTTCGATAGCTAACATATCAGGTTGAAAATGTTGTAACTTACTGTTTTTAAATTTACGTACTGGAATTGATTTAACACCGATCGCCATTAATTGCCTCTTTCTAATTTGGTTATAATCAAGACTACTATCAGCACAAGATCAACTATTAATAATTCTAAAATGTTAACGTAGTGTAATATTTTATCAATAGATGGCGTGCTCTGCTCTTAATAAGCAATATTATGATAAAATAGTTCACCATAAGCAATTGATAATTCATAAGCTAACTCTATGTCATTACAAGAAATCACACAGACTATCATGCAGTTTATTGAGCACCATCAAGTTTGGGCATTACCCATTATATTTTTATTGGCATTTGGTGAATCATTAGCGATTATCTCGCTTCTAGTGCCTGCAACGGCTATTTTATTAGGGGTAGGGGCTTTAATCGGTGGAGGAGCAATATCATTTGTGCCCGTATTAATTGCCGCTTCGGCAGGTGCTGTTTTTGGGGATTTGCTGTCTTATTGGTTGGGTAAACACTATCATCAACAAGTTATTGCTTCATGGCCACTTAATAAGCATCCTAAATTAGTTTATCGTGCCGAGCAATTTTTTCAGCGTTATGGAACATTAGGGGTATTTATAGGTCGATTTTTTGGACCACTACGTGCCATAGTACCTTTAATTGCTGGCACAATGCATATGTCAACCAGCAAATTTAACCTAGCAAACATTGCTTCAGCGCCAGTTTGGGCTTTTGTATTGCTTGCGCCAGGAGCATTTGGTGTGCCTTGGTTAGAAACTCTTTTTGGTTAAAGCGTGCCGATGGTATAACTACGACGCCCACTCTTGCGTCCCAATGCTTCTAAATTGGTTTGCAATGGTGGGAATGGTAGCGTTAAATGATGTTTACGATAAGCTTCAAGTATCAATTTATGTATAGCGCTTCGCAGTAACATTCGGTGTCCCATTTCAGCAGCAAAAACACGTAATTCAAACAACTGAATACCTTCTTGGATATCCACCAAAAATACTTGAGGTTCAGGATCGTTAAGCACATATTCACATTCATCTGATGCTTGTTGTAAAAGTTTGATAACCAAATCACTATCAGCATCGATGGTAGCAGGAATAGTTAATACAATTCGAGTGATCGAATCTGATAACGACCAGTTCACCAATTGTTCGGTAATGAAAGCTTTATTGGGCATCACAATTTCTTTACGATCCCAATCGACAATGGTAATTGCACGGGTATTAATTTTTGTAATATTACCTGTCAAATCACGAATTGTCACCGTATCGCCAATACGTACTGGTTTTTCGAATAAAATGATTAAGCCAGAGATAAAATTAGCAAAGATCTCTTGTAAACCAAAACCTAGCCCTACACCTAATGCGGCAATTAACCATTGAATTTTAGACCAGTCGATACCAATAAACGAAAATGCAATCATACAGCCTATCATCAAAGTAATATATTTTGAAACTGTGGAAATAGCATACCCTGTTCCCGGTGATAAATCTAAATGTTGCAAAATGCCTAACTCCAACAAAGAGGGCAAATTTTTGACCAACTGAACGGTAATTGTCATCACTAAAATCGCAATACAGACTGCACCAAGAGTAATGTATTGTTCGATTTCAGTTCCATTAACAATGGCGCTGGTTCCCCAAAGTTTAATATTATTCATAAAAGCAAAGGCCGAATGCAATTCAGACCATAGCAAAATCATACTAATTAGCGCAATCATCATAATAATCGATCTGACTAAATGTAATGATTGCGCACTAATGACATCTAAATCAATAACAGGTTCATCAACACTTTCGTTAAGTGAATTGAGATCATCTTCATGTGATTTGGCTCGTTGCATACGTTCTAAGCGACGTTGCTTGGTTCGTTCAAATTCTATACGACGTTTTTGGATCCACATCCAACGGCGAATCATAAAATAAATAACTAACAGAGCAAACCAAATAATGACAGAGGCCTCAAGACGACCTAATAGTACTTGAGCTGTCGAAAGATAACCTAAACAAGCCGCAATGATAGCTAGCCATGGTGCACTTAATAAAATAAACCACAAAATATGACTTAATAAATTATCACCAGCTCCTTTTTTATCAATATAAAGAGGAACGCCAGCACGATGAATAGAATTAGTCATAAACACCAAAGCAAAGCAGAGCAAAATAAACGATGTTCGACCAATTGTGGCTGCAAATTGATGATTATTATATTGATCAAAACTCATTACTATCATCACTAGTGGAATTACCAGCCAAACTGAAAGTTGATAATATTTCATCGCTGAGCGTACGCTACGTCCAGACCAACCAAAATGAGTAATAAACAGCCCATTAGATGACGCAAAATGCGCTGAAATAATAAATACCCACAAAATAGGCGCAGCAGCATTCACACCATAACCCAAGGCAAATGCGACAGGATAATCTGAATTAATCTGTAAAGCATAACCAAACACCGCCCACAAAATAGGGATAGGTAATGCCATAATTAATGAAAATATAATTACTTTTAAGGTTAAAGAGTAACTATCTTGTGTGACTTTTCCTACACGACTAGCTGATTTATTGAGAAAAATATTATATTTCGTGCGCATCTTAAAGTGTGCAAACACGAATAGTAACGACAAAATAATTAAAAATAGCGGTTTTGGCGAACTAAGTACTTCAACGCTAGCATTATAAAGTTGCGAAATGGTATCGACAGAAAAAATCACATACACAACATCTTTGGCTAAATCAATTGGATAACTCAATGATATTGGATTCACATCAGCTACCCAGAAGAAATATCTGTGTGCAGCATCGTTTACTTCGTCAATCGCATTGGTTAATTGCTTATTGGCAATTTTTAGTTTAGTCAATTCTAGAATGGTAGTATCAGTTCCCGAAATAAGAGTCTTAAGTAATTCGGTCTGTTCTCGAATTAAACGACGATATTGGGTTGCTTCTTTGATGCTATTAAGTGGACTTGTTAAAGTTGGGTAATTGTCCAAAGATGTTAAAATATTACTATAATTAAGTTGTTGCGCTTTTGCCTCGGCGATTTCGGCATCAAGCGCTTGCGATTTAGGTTTTTCTGGCAAACGCAATAACTGTTGACGTAAGGTTTCGCCCAAAGCGGTCGAAAAACTCAACCATTCTCCTTGTTCATCAAGTGTTGCCAGTGTATTTTGAACATGTGAAATTTGTGTCGTGATATTGTTTTGCTCATTAACAATACTAGTTAAATGTGTTTTTTGTAACTCCATATTTTGTCTGAGTTCATCATTTTTATCACTTAACTGATGAACAACTAGCGAAAGATCATTTTCATCATTAATGACTGGTGTGGTTTCTTCGGCAAAAGTCAGTGAAGAAAACAACACAACAACAAAGCACACAACACCACGAATCCACATAAAGCTATATCCTGTCAGCTAATTTTTGACCCACGCGAGTAACATCACCCACTTTAAGGTGGTTATTAAACTCAATCGAATTTGAGGCAAACAGTGTAATTACTGTCGAACCTAACTTAAAGCAACCTATATCTTGTCCTTTAGTTAATTTTATCCCGTTGGTATAAGTCCAACGTTTCATTATTCCTTCTCGTGGAGGGGTAACAATACCTTCCCATTGTACTTCTATACTACCAACAATAGTTGCCCCAACTAAAATTTGCGCCATTGGACCTAATTCGGTTTCAAACAAACAAATCACACGTTCATTACGAGCAAAAATATTAGGTATACTTTCGGTTGTAGCTTTGCTAACTGAAAATAGCGAACCAGGCACATAAATCATCTCACGCAAAATACCATCGCAAGGCATATGAAAACGGTGATAATCTTTAGGAGATAAATAAGTGGTTGCATATAAACCATTTCTAAAAAATTTGATCATATCAGGATGACAGGCAAGTAATGATTCTAAAGAATAAAAATGCCCTTTAGCTTGTAACAGCTGTGTATCAAGAATAGTACCAAACTGACTAATTACACCATCAGCAGGCATAACAACAGCACTATCGGTGGTATCAATTGGCCGTGCATCCTCATTTAATTCGCGAGCAAAAAAGTCATTAAAGGTTTTAAATTCTTTTACATCACTAATTTTTGCTTCGCTCAAATCCACTTTATACACTTTACAAAAAAGCATAATCATCCATGTTGTAACTTTACCTAACTGTTTTTTTGCCAACCAACCAAAAATAACGGTTAATAGCTGTTTAGGAAGAAGATACTGAATAATTGCTTTTAACTGATTTAACATAGATAACTCTCAAAATTATGTTATAAATAATACATTATACCAAGGTTTATAGACAAAGTGTAAAACCAACTTAAATCAATAATTTGTATAATTGATCATATACATATATAAATTTTGCCAATTCTGTTCAATAATGGCAATCGTTTAAAAACTTTTATCGTTATTGTTACTTAAACTGCGGTCATTACCAATAATTAAGGACAGTATTAATAGCATTTAGAAGCATAAAAGCTAGATTTAGAAAAATAAAGAACAACATTTTGCAGAAATATTATTCATTTAAATACATAAAGACACTGGATTATTTACGCTTCATGGTCAAAACAATTTTCTAAGAACTCAGAAAACGCTTTCCTTCGAAAATTGCTTAAGCTTTTTTCTATTTTTTGAATCCTAAATATTTGCTGATCATATCTCATCTCTATTAAAGTTCGTATTACTCATTGAACTTTCTCATTCGTTTGTGAGCAGACTGGTCTCATGAATTTTTGATTGATACGATAATAGTTATTACACGTTTTGACAAATAGATATTCACTTGAGCCTTGATATTCACGTCCGCTATCAGAATAAAGGTTTTAATGGTATAAGGGCATTAGGCTAATATGCACATTTTTTAGAACAGTACTGAGCTAAATAGGGATTTATTGGGAGTAAGTGTACACATAGAGCTCGCGAAAATAATCAATATTAACGAATAAATATTCTCGCGTATATTGTTTTGTTTTTTTTTATTAAAGGTAAATGTTTGGGGCCGACATGTAGCATTTTGCTAGGATTGGTATAGCGTTTAGCTTGTCTTAATAATTTATTTTTAATGAATTTTTATGATTTAATAAGACGTTTAATGCCATAGCTGATGGTTTTATAACGTCCATTCTTACTGGTTAAAGGGACGAAATGCTTCAATTGGGCTTTCTTAGTACGTTATAAATTATAGGACGACCGACCATAAAACGTTTAGCCAAATCAGTAACGGTTATTTTTTTATGATATAAGCGCCATATCTGTTGTCTGTGATAAGGTGTTAATTTTGTTTTTTATGTATATCTATTACAGTATTTTCTTAAATTACTGTAGACAACACGAGTAAATCTTACATCTGATTTATTAAAATAATTAATTTGTTTTTTATTAATGAAAACATACTAGAAAGCACATCATACATTAGAGAACCCGATTGTCCTCTAAATATTGTAAATATGATTACCGAAATTCCAGCTGAAATAACCGCATATTCAACTACCGTTATGCCTTGCTTATTTTGAATAAATTTAGCTAAAAAAGTATTAGCTAGAATATTCATTATGTATTCTTTCATCACTTTACCCTTTCATTTAATATTATTTTTATGTAAATGAATTCTTTTTAATGTTTATTCTACAATTCTAACGACAAATAGAATAAAATTCAAGCAAATGGTTTTTATGTAATCGATTATTTGTTAAATAGTATTCAATAACATCTGTTTGATAATTGATATGTTGTCTTTAATTAAATTTTTTTAACTTTAGGAAGTACTTGTAAGGTTTACAGTAATCTAAACAACTCCCAAAAAAATTGCGCTATATTACACAGTTATTTTAGTTTGTTAATAGCCTAAATTAAAAGAGTAGAAAAAACACCAAATTATCAATAATAAACACTGGTATTAAAATACATACAGACCATTTCATGTAACTAAAAAAGCTTGGCATGTTAATTTTATTTTGAATTGCAATGCTTTTGACCATAAGGTTAGGTGCATTACCAACATAGCTAAGAGCTCCCATAAAAACTGAACCCATTGAAATAGCGAGTAAGGTTTTTTCTAGTATATTCATTAAAATAGTGGCATCGCCCGAAGCTAGATTAAAGAAGACCAAATAAGTGGGGGCATTATCTAAGAATCCTGAAAGTAGACCTGATAGCCAAAAATACATGCTATTAATCGGTTGTCCATGTTCATTTTTTACTAGTGATACTATTGGGGCTAATGCACCATGGCTACCTGTTCGTAAAATAGCAAGTACAGGGACGATAGTAATAAAAATCCCGATAAACAGCTTAGCAACTTCAATGATAGGCTCCCAATTAAATTCGTTACCGGCACGTACTTGTTTAGGGGTAATTAACATAGAAAATAGGGTAATCATGATAAAAATAATATCACGAATTAAATTTTGTAAAGCAATATGTGTTCCTAAAACCGTAAAATTAACCGATGAATGCCAAATACCAGACATTAACACGCAGGCAATAATGATTGCCAATAAAAAGATATTGCTTACACCATAAACCTTAATAGCGCTAGCTTTCTTAGCCGAAGTTAACGTAAGCGAATCACCATATTGCGTACGAAAGTAGTAGCAATCAATCTTATAATAAATTGCTAATAACAAAATTGAACTAAACAAAACTGGCAACAACATATGTTTAATTGTCCATCCAAAATTAACACCTTTTAAAAAACCAATAAATAAAGGTGGATCGCCCAGTGGTGTCAAGCCTCCGCCAATGTTTGCTACTAAAAAGATAAAAAAGACAATGGTATGTACGGCATATTTACGATTGCGATTAGCTCTAATTACAGGTCGAATCATTAACATAGCTGCGCCAGTAGTGCCCATGAGTGAGGCTAACAGTGTACCTATTGCAAGCAAGCCAACGTTTAGTTTGGGTGTGCTAAGCACATCGCTCTTAATTAAAATCCCTCCTGAAACGGTAAATAGTGCAAGCAATAACAAAATGAAAGGAATATATTCAGCTATAATTGCATGAGCAGTAAGATTGATGGTGGTTTGTAGACCAAAAGAATATAAGGCAAACAGTATAAACAGCATTGTCCAAAAAGTAATAATTTTGCCATAATGATAATGCCAAAGTCGCGACAGAAATAACGGCATAAATGCAATAGAAAATAAAATCCCTACAAACGGAATACTCCAACAAATCGATAAATTATCACCGCTAAAATCAGCAGCTAAAAGATCAAACGGTATTAATGTTAAAACGATAAAGGAACAAAGGACTTTCATTAATTTTTGTATTTTTATTTTTAAAGAGCTCAAATTATAACAAAGTGTTTTAGTTTTATCGAATTTTAAGATTTTTAATAAGGATTGAGCAATAATATTGTAACGGGAATTTAATAATATAAAAACCACCACAAACAACACCACAGTCAACTATAACCGTTTGATTTGGTTTAAAATAAAAACTCCAATAAAATCAATAGTCTACCTGAACGTTTTTAGAGCAAAAACATGCTTATAGCACCACAATGCTAATATGCCTGCCTTATCACAGCATCAAAATATACCGATAACGAAATAAAGCTAGCACGTCAAACTGGGCTGTTGGGTGTGTTTGTGTTTTAGATGTTATCAGCAATATTAATTATTCCGCAAAAGTTAAAAAGTCCTAAAGCTAACACCCTATTTTAATTATAAAATTCACCTATCTCTAAAGCTGAACCGTTTTCATCTTTACATTTCTTTACAAAAAAGTTCGCTAAAAAACTAGTCAATCATCCCTTAAACGGCTATACTTTCATCGTTTTAGAAAAATGAGCTTATTAAATAAGCGAATAAACATAAAAATTCAAATAAAACAAAATATTACTTGACAGGTGAAACGAAATGCAGTACCATTTTAGGCACAAGGCACTGGCAAACTTATGTCTTAAATTTATCAAATAATCCTATTCGACAAGTTTTTACTCGAAGCTTATTTATATTTTCGAAATTATCTCTCGAATTATTTTCGAAATTATCCACAAAACTATTTTTAAAAATTCCATTGGCATTAGCGCCGTTGTTGTTATTGCCGTACTCTTTAGAATCGCAGGCATTATCGGCCACGACTTCTGAGCGCATTCATGGTACTGCACCTTATTTAACCTTTGATGGCGGTGTTACTAAAATGACTGAAATAAAGGAATTATTAGGTATTAAGTTATCGGATGGTCGAACATTCACACCGCAAAATAATCCTTCATCACCGACAGCGCTAATCAAGTTACCTAATGTAGGGGATACTTTTGCTGATATTGAAATGATAGTCCCGCCATCAAGCGACTCAATAAATATAAATGACTTATAGTGACACAAGGTAAATGGGGCGATGATGATGGGGATGGACAGGGAGCAG
>NZ_LZHK01000133.1:0-3129 GCF_001690415.1 Gilliamella sp. Imp1-1 | reverse complement strand
TATTAGAGTTTTGGTTGTTTTTTCGAAATAAACAATATCTTGAATAACATATAGTTTTAATATCAATTCATCATTTTGATAAAACGATTCTTTAAAATCCTCACTTTTAAGATCACTATAATATTCTAATTTATTGAAAGTTAATTTTATCTCCAATTTATAAGTCCCATCAGGAATATCATTAATTGATAAACCTTCATTTCTAAAAGTGGACATGCCTGCTTTATCATAGCTAATATAATCACCATTAAATAACTTCCTACTAATATTTGGATCTGAAAATTTTGCTAATTGCTTTGAATAACATGAATTTTCATTGATAAATAATAAATAGTTGTTTATACATGGACTATATTCAGGGCAAGGAATACCAATAATGGCCGCAATTCCCTTTAAATAAATTTTATTTTCCTGAAGAAATATATTATATAATTCAACATAAGGATGATGTTTTGTTTTATCAATAGGATCTTCAAAAGGATTTAATTTGTGTATATTATGAAATACGCCTTGACCTACATATATAGGTTTGCTTTTAATTGTCTTATTCCAATATTCCTTTTTTGATTTTATTTGATTTTGATGGTTTCTAATCCAAGGTTCACAGAGCATTACATTAGGCCTTTCCCAAGCAATGTTATGCTTAGTAGATCGTGCGGGAGAACCTACAATTATACAATTATTTAGGTATTTCCCTTTTACTATGCTAGCAAACCCTACAACTGAACCTTCTCCAATTTGACCTCCAGATAAAACTACTGAATTAAAAGCAAACCATACATGCTCACCAATAATAATATCTTTAGATTTATTTACTCGTTTTCCTGTATTAACATCATAAATTGCATGAGCATCATCTGAACGAATTTGGTTACCTGTAGAAAACATACAATCATCTCCAATGATGATTTTTGTTTTTTCTGCTGATGTGATATATATTTTATTTGTACAAGTTACATTATCGCCAATGTTAATGTAACAATGATAGCCAGCTCTTATTTGTCCTGATAAATTTCCATTCTCTCCAATAAGAATAACTGCATTATGTGATGGAAAATCAAAGTTGATATTATGAATATTACTTGTATCTGCAATAATTAACTTATTATTATTGCCAACAAAATTTACTGTTACATTATGCAAATTTTTTGGTGCAAAAACCAAATTTCCTTTATTATCTGAATAATAACCATCCACATTGATATTTTTTACTGTATATTCCATTTATGTTTTCTCGTATGAATAAATTACTCAATATTTAAATTAAAATCAGCATAATAAATGGATCCCTTAATTTGGGATTTATTATACAGATAGCTACGATACCTTTCAAACAACTGCGTATCAGGTTTCTGTCCTTCTTTCCAAAAACGGTTGAGCCCATTTTGAAAAGTTAACCCTTTTATATCATAATGTGCTTTACCGAGAGCAATAACAGGTAATCCATGAATCAAAGCTGAAAGTCCACAAGTACTGTTAACTGTTACCAATCCAATTGCTTTTCTAAGTATAATTGGCATAGAAACGCCATGGATATATATCACCCGTTTACTAACACCGTAACGGTTAGCCAATTTTTTGATTAATCGATTATAATTATTGAAACCTTCATCCATTGGATGATGCTTGATTAGCAAATAGCTTTTTTCATCAGCAAATAAAGAAAATGAACATATCACTCTGAAAATATATGATTTCATAGAGTGATAGGGGCTATGCTCTTGAATTTGAAAATCTTGATTGCATTGCAAAGGAAAAATATAGAATGGTTTATGCTCATTGTTAATAACATTTTTTATCAGTCTAGGTTCTATTAATTTTGATTTCAATCTTCTAATTAAAGCTAAAACCCAATGGGAAGCATAAAAAGATAATGATGTTTTTCTATGGTGTATATAATTAGAATATTTATATTTCTTTAATAGCATAAAAATATAATAAATAACACTGTAGCGAATCATTGAATAATAATGAGACTTCCCATTACTTTTATCTATAGAGGTAATTCCAATATTTTCATAAAAATCATGATTTTTGGGTAATAGAGAAAAACCATTAACCCCATCTTTCTCAAAAGTAATATAATGAGGTCTAAGATAACCCTCTTCAAACACCCAAAATGATAAATTTGGATTAGAATCTGCTATCGACTTAGCTATTTTGTGGTATATCCGACAATCACCAAAAACAATAATCGCATCGATAGAATGTTGATAGATATAATCTTGTAAAAATTGTGGGAACTTTTCAACTGATTTACAGAAAGAAACACTATTTTTTGAATAAAAATACTCATCACCTCCATTTAAATTTATTTTATAGACGTTACATCCTGATTTTTTCAGCCATTCTGCAACCTTTTTAAAAAAAGGTCCAACAGGGCCTTGTAGAAACAATATGTTTTTTTGAGTATGAATTAGTTCGTGTAAATAATGGTTCATTGCTTTATTAAAAGTAACAAATTATACATTAAAAACTATTTACTACTTGAATAATTTATTTTTATTGTAATAAAAAGTATTTATGAAAATTTAATTTATTAGTCTATTCCTACAATATTTATTTTCAATTAACCAACAAAATAAAACGTCCATATTGAAACTTAAAGAAACAAAGTTTAACAAAACGTACTATTTTGCATAACATAGCAGTATGTTAACATAAAAATACAAGTTTGTAATTATTTTGTAAATACCCGAAACTTAGTGTAAATGCCCCAAACTTAGTACACAACTCACGTAGAAAATTAAGCTGCTTGTTTTAGTGTTTTATACTCAATCGGTGTCATGTTATTTAATGCCTCATGCGGTCTTTCGGTGTTATAAATCGTTAGCCATTCTTCGGTTATTCACCTTGCTTGTGCTAAGTTGTTAAAAAGATATAAATCAAGTACTTCAGTACGATAGGTACGATTAAATCGTTCAATATAACCATTTTGATAAGGGCTACCGGGCTTTATATAATCAATGGCTATATCATGTGATTTAGCCCAGTTTATAAAGTTTTTTCCTGTAAATTCTGGCCCATTATCGACCCGTATTTTTAATGGATATCCATGATATTCGGCCAGTTTATCTAAGTAACGGGTAATCCTTCCTGCTGGTAAGCTGACTGCAATATCAATACCTA
>NZ_LZHK01000132.1:0-33060 GCF_001690415.1 Gilliamella sp. Imp1-1 | reverse complement strand
AACTGATACTAATGAACCGAGAGTCTTAACCTTACAACTCGGAGTTGTTTTGGGTTACGCAGAAGTTATTACTAGATGAGAAAATCATCGAAAAGAGAATAGAGATTGAAAAAACAGTTTGTTCCGGATTGATAGATGGGTATTGATATGAGATAATGGTAGAAGATATCAATACTAATTGAAAGAGACAGGATATGTCTGGCGGTAATAGCGCGGTGGTCCCACCTGACCCCATGCCGAACTCAGAAGTGAAACGCCGTAGTGCCGATGGTAGTGTGGGTATTACCCATGTGAGAGTAGGGTGCCGCCAGACTTTTAAATTTAATATATACATACCAAATACGGTGGAGCGGTAGTTCAGTTGGTTAGAATACCTGCCTGTCACGCAGGGGGTCGCGGGTTCGAGCCCCGTCCGTTCCGCCACCTTATTTAGGGGCGTAGTTCAATTGGTAGAGCACCGGTCTCCAAAACCGGGTGTTGGGAGTTCGAGACTCTCCGCCCCTGCCACAAAAATAATGATTCTGTTTTAAATTTAATCATTTGCTCATTTTTGATAGAATAAATAAAAGAATTTTATTTACAGATTAACTTAGTCAATTATAATTTCTGCCCAGATACTTTTACAACCTAGAGGATAGAACATGGCTGAGAGTTTTGTAAGTCAACAACGTTTTTTTGATAATAAGAATTATCCAAGAGGATTTTCTCGTCACGGTGACTTTACTATTAAAGAAGCTCTTATTTTGGAAAAACATGGGTGTGCTTTTAAAGATCTTGATACAGAAGTTAGAAAACCTACTACAGCAGAAGAAAAATCATTTGTTGCCGTTTGTAAAGGTAAAAAGGAGCCATCAACTGATTTCGAAAAAACTTGGCTAAAATATCTTTCTCGTATAAATAAGCCTAAACGCTTTCATACATTATCCGGCGGGAAGCCTCAAGTTGATACAACTGATGATTTTGTCGATAGTGATGACTAATTCTTTTAACCGATATTTTTGTGTAATTGAATTAATAATCGATCCATAGAACGATAACTTAATGCTTCTGAAATATGTTTTCGTTCTATATTTTCTGACGAATCTAAATCTGCAATTGTACGCGATACTTTTAATATACGATGCCACGCCCTAGCAGAGAGTCCTAATTTTATCAATGCTTGTTCTAAATATTCATTATTTTCATCTGATAATTTGCAATAGCATTGTATTTCATTTGCACTTAACTGACTATTTAATTTATTATTTCTTTTAAACTGAACATTTCTTGCTTCTAAAACTCGCTGTTTTACCGTTTCGGTTGATTCATCGGAAGTCTTTTTTTGACTTAAGGTGCCTTTAGGCAATAAAGGTACTTCAATAGAAATATCAAATCTATCGAGAAATGGTCCTGAAAGTCGATTTAGATAGCGAATTGTTTGCTGGGGTGTAGTTCTATTGTGTGTTCCTTGATAATGTCCTGTAGGGCTTGGATTCATTGCTGCTATTAATTGAAACTTAGCAGGAAATTTTATTTTTGCGTTTGCTCTTGAAATGATAATTTCACCTGACTCAATTGGTTCTCTAAGAGCGTCTAATACTTTTCGGTTAAATTCTGGTAATTCATCTAAAAATAAAACCCCATTATGTGCTAGTGATATTTCTCCAGGTTTAGGTATTGTTCCTCCACCAACTAATGCTGCTGCTGATGCGCTATGGTGAGGTGATCTAAACGGCCTTTTACGCCAGTTTTTAATTGATCCATTTGGACTAACTAGACTAGTTATTGCAGCACTTTCAAGTGCTTCTTCATCAGATAATTGAGGTAACAGGGAAGTCAAACGAGTTGCTAACATAGTTTTACCTGTTCCAGGAGGTCCAATTAATAGTAAATTGTGACCTCCTGCGGCTGCAATTTCTAATGCTCTTTTGGCTTGTTCCTGTCCGATTATATCTTGTAGGTTTGATAAATTATTATCAATATCTTTGTATTCACGATATTTGACTGCTGGCAAGTCAATTTCGTTATATAAATATTGGCATAACTCTAATAAGTTATTAGTGATTAAAGTATTGTTTTGGTGAATTAAAGAAATTTCAGATTGATTTTCTGCAGAAATAATTAATGTGCGATTTTTCTTTTTAGAAGAAATAGCTGCTGGAATAGCTCCTTTTACTGCTCTAATATTACCTGAAAGGGCTAATTCTCCCAAAAATTCATAATGTAATAGATTATCTGTTGGAATTTGCTCTGTAGCGGCAAGAATAGCGATAGCTATTGGTAAATCGAAGCGACTTCCTTCTTTTGGAAGATCTGCAGGAGATAAGTTAACAGTTATTTTTTTTGAAGGAAAAGTAAAACCACTATTAATAATAGCACTTCTAACTCGATCTTTAGCTTCTTTAACCGTTGCTTCAGGCAGACCAACTAAAACAAAACCTGGTAACCCGTTACTAATATGAACTTCAACGTTTATCAAAGGTGCTTGTATTCCAATAGATGCTCGAGTATAAATAATTGCAAGTGACATAGTTTTTAATTATTAACATATTGAATTGTACTATTACAGTATTAGAAATAGTTAGCTGACTATTAAAGTCATTTTTATTAATGGGATATGTCACGCAATAAATAATCTGATTTTGCAGTAATCTCAATTTTTTTTGTTTAAAGTTAATTTTGAAATAAATAATGATATAAAAAATAAACAAGTATTACTTAATACAATTGATGGCCCTGTTGGTGTGTCGTAAATAAAAGAAAATATTAGTCCTGTAATCACTGATAACATACCAATTATTATAGCAATTATTGCCATTGCCTCGGGAGTTTTTGAATAATATTTGGCTGTTGCGGCAGGGATGATAAGTAAAGATGTAATAATCAGAGCTCCAACAAATTTCATCGATAGACCTATTGTTAGCGCCAACAGTAGAGTTAAAAGCAATTTTGTTATTTGAACATTAATACCGTGACTAAAAGCTAACTCTTCACTTACAGTAATAAATAAAATGTCATTCCATCGCCAAAGCAATAAGGCACCAATAAATGCTACACAAGTAGTAATTTGATAAAGATCAGAATATGTTACTGATAATAGATCACCAAATAAGTATCCCATTAGATCGATTCGGATATTATTCATTAAACTAATTACAACTAAACCAAGAGATAATGCACTATGAGCTAAAATACCAAGTAAACTATCAATTGGAAGTTGTTTTTGGGCTTCTAACCAAAGTAACCCTAAGGCCAGTAAAAGAGTTACAAAAATGACTGCATAAAATAAATTTATATTCAGTAAAAAGCCAAAAGCGATACCAAGTAAAGCTGCATGGGATAGAGTATCACCAAAATAGGACATTCTACGCCAAACAACAAAAGTACCTAAAGGACCTGTTATGCTCGTTAAGCATAATCCTGCAAATAAAGAAGGTAATAATAACTCAATCATTATGTTTTTTTCCATAACAAGACATAGCAATTTGCCTATGTTGATCAATAGTGGGGGAGCAGCAATCATGTTGATGATTATGATGATGTTTATAAACAGCGATTTGTGAAGCCCCATGTTGGCCAAAAAGAGAAATAAACTCAGGATCGTTAGATACAATAGCAGGTGTGCCAGAACAACAAATATGATGATTTAAACAAATTACTTCATCTGTTTTTGCCATAACTAAATGAAGATCATGAGAAACCATTAATACACCGCAATTAAACTGTTTTTTTGCATCAGCGATTAGATCATATAATAATACTTGACCATTAACATCCACGCCTTGAGTTGGTTCATCAAGAATCAATAATTGAGGTTGCTTTGCTAAGGCTTGAGCTAATAATACGCGTTGCAATTCCCCACCCGATAATTGATGCATAGATTTATTAATCAAATATTCAGCTTTTACCATTGATAACGTATTAAAAATTTTTTCGGCATTTAACTGTTTATTTAAGTGCATAAAACGTTTAACAGTAATAGGCAGAGTGGTATTTAAATTGATTGATTGCGGTACATAACCAATTGTTAAATTGGTTGAACGCTTAATTGTTCCTGAAGTAAATGGAATTAAACCTAAAATGACTTTTACTAGAGTTGATTTACCTGCACCATTGGGGCCAAGTAATGTAATAATTTGATTAAGATGTATTGCTAACGAAACATCATATAATATTTTTTGATGGTCAATTTCTACTGAAACACTATCAAGAGAAATTAGTGGTGTCATATCGTTAAGAGCCCTTGCCTACAACAATGTTATGTTATATTATAACAATTAATGTTTTTATTCTATCATACTTTTAAATATAGGATATATGGTGTGAAAAAATATATTGCACAAAATAGTAAACAATTAATCTGTTCTTTAATGATATTTTGTTCATTAATATTTATGCAAACTATCACTAATATAGCTAATGCGACAGTTATTTCATCTGTAAAGCCCATTGGGTTTATTACTGAAGCCATTGCTTCAGGAGTAACTGATAATGATATTTTACTTCCTGATAGCGCATCTCCCCACACTTATTATTTAAAGCCCTCTGATTTAGCAAAACTTAAATCAGCCGAACTTGTGGTTTGGGTCGGTGAAGATATGGAAGCTTTTATGCCAACAATTTTAAAAAATATAGATAAGCAAAAGCAAATTGAATTAATGGCTGTACCAGAAATCAAATCGTTACTTAGAACCAGTCATGATGATCACGGAGATGATCATTCTCATGATGAGGTCAATCAAGATCACCATGGTGAATATGATGAGCATATTTGGCTTTCACCTAAAATTGCTAAAATTATCGCACAATCAATTCATGATAGACTTGTTACGCTTTATCCAGATAAAAGCATATTAATTGATGAAAATTTAAACGAATTCATTACTAAACTCACAGAAACAGAACAAAACATTGCAAAAAAACTAATTACCGTACAAAATAGAGGGTATTTTGTGTTTCATGACGCCTATGGGTATTTTGAGGCACAGTTCGGATTAAAAAAACTAGGCAGTTTTACTATAAATCCAGCAGTTCAGCCTGGTGTTCAAAAAGTTTATGCTATTCAACAGGAGCTCAAAGAGCACCAAGCAGTATGTGTATTTCGTGAGCCACAGTTTAGCCCTGCAGTTATTGAAAAATTAGTGAGTGGAACAGATGTTCGAATTGGAGAATTAAATCCATTAGGAACGAGTATAACACCTTCAAAAGGTGCATATTTACAATTTTTAACAAATTTAACACAGCAACTGTTGGATTGTTTAGATAAAAATTAGTTTTAGTAATAAATAGTTAAGGTTAATTTTGGCAAGAAAAATAAAATCCTTCAGTATTGAAAAAAATAATTTTAAAATTCCCTATTTTTCAATATTGGGCGTTCTTTTTATTGTTATTTTATTTACTGCTCTGTGGCGTCCGCTCAATTTGGATCGAACAATTTATGTTCCTTTAACTCCTCAAGTTGAAACTACTGTAAATGATAATTCCAGCTCTATTGATGGCGATGGAAAAGTCGAGATAGTAAATGGAAAAATGGCTACCGTTGCTGAATCATCTGATGTTCCTGAAGATGAGATTGTTAAAGATGAATTAGATGATATCGTTGATGGTAAAGATAATGCAGTACAATATACTATTGTTCGTGGCGATACACTGCATGATATTCTAATTCGTTATAATGTTAATAAAAATGATATCTATCAATTAACAACAAAATTTAAGCAACTTGCAAATCTACGAATTGGTCAACAAATTAGTTGGACAACTGATGATAATCATAATTTGCAAACTTTTAGTTGGACAATATCAAGCAATAATATTCGAATCTATGAAAAATCGGGTGATAAATTTATAGAAAGTTCTGAAACTGCTGAAGTCATCCCACAAAATATTGTTATAAAAGGTGACATTAAATCTAGTTTTGTTGCCGATGCTCGAAAAAGTGGGTTAACTAGTAATGAAATAGGTATTATTACTCGTGCTTTACAGTGGCGCTTAGATTTTCGTCGATTACAAGTTGGTGATAAATTTTCAGTTGCTCTAACACGGGAAATGCATGGTAAAAGCTTATCTAATAGTCAGTTGTTAGGTATTCGAATTAAAAATGGAAATAAGGATTATTATGCTATTTTAGCTGATGATGGTAAATATTATGATATTAATGGTAACAGCTTATCGCAGAGTTTTTTCCGTTATCCTTTAGCGAAAAAAGCACGTGTTTCTTCTGGATTTAATCCACGTCGTTTACACCCTGTTACAGGACAAATAGCCCCTCATAATGGTGTTGATTTTGCTGTATCACGTGGTACTCCTGTATTATCCGTTGGTAATGGTGAAGTAGTAATTGCAAAATATAGTGGTTCAGCGGGTAACTATATTGCTATTCGGCATGGTCGTCAGTATATGACAACTTATATGCACTTGGATAAAATTTTAGTTAAACCAGGTCAACAAGTTAAACAAGGCGATAAAATCGGCCTATCGGGAAATACAGGGCGTTCTACTGGACCTCATCTTCATTTTGAATTACATATTAATAACAAGCCAGTTAATCCATTAACAGCAAGTTTACCTATTTCAGAAGGATTAACAGGTAAGTCGAGAAAGGCATTCTTTTCAAAAGTTAAAAGTATTAGCTCTCAACTAAACTTTTAAGTTTATATATTTGTTTTTATATTTAAACCTTTACTTACCTGGCCTTTTTAAAAAAGGTGGTCAAGGTACCCTTAAAAATTATGTTATCATAAGCTAATTATTATTTAATAATAAATGTTAGGTGCAGTTTGAAAAAATCAACTAAAATAGAAAAAAAACGCTCTTCTAAAAAGACCAGAAAAAATAAAAAGACTACACTTTGGCGACGATTTTTGATACTACTATTTAAGTTGTTTCTTGTCTTTGCTGCAGTGGCAATTATTTATGGTGTTTATCTTGATCAACAAATTAAAGAACGGATTGATGGAAATGTATGGGAGTTACCGGCTGCAGTTTATGGACAAATTATTGATCTTGAACCAGATAGTGAATATAGTCTAAATGATGTGGTAACAATATTAGTTGGTGCGCAATATCGTCAACAAGATACCAAAGCTACTCGTCCAGGCGAATTTATTGTAAGAAATGATGCGGTTGAAATTTATCGTCGACCTTTTACTTTTCCTGATGGTGAAGAGCAAGCTTTTAGAGTCAGAATAACTTTTTATGAAAACCGTATTGATCGTATTACTAATCTAGATTCAGGGCGTGATTTTGGATTGCTTAAGATTGATCCTAAATTAATTACGATGATGCATTCTCCAAATGGTGAACAACGGTTGTTTATTCCATTAAAGAAGTTTCCTGATTCATTATTAAAAACATTAGTCGCAACGGAAGATAAACGTTTTTATGATCATCATGGCGTAAGTTTATACTCTATTGGTCGTGCGATTTTTGTTAATTTAACAACTGGCCGTACTGAAGGTGGAAGTACATTAACTCAGCAAACAGTCAAAAACCTTTTTTTAACTAACGAACGTAGTTTAAGTCGCAAAATACGTGAAGCTTATATGGCTCTTATTTTGGATGGACGCTATAGCAAAGAACGTATTTTAGAGCTTTATTTAAACGAAGTTTATTTTGGGCAAGCGGGTAGTGAAGAGATCCATGGTTTTCCATTAGCAAGTCTTTACTATTTTGGTCGCCCAGTTAATGAACTGACATTAGATCAGCAAGCGGTACTTGTTGGTATGGTAAAAGGAGCTTCATTATATAATCCTTGGACACAACCTCAACAAGTTATTGAACGCCGTAATGTAGTTTTAAAACTTGCTCAGCAGCAAGGTATTATAGATGATGAGTTATATAATTTATTAAGTCAGCGCCCACTATCAGTTTTACCCAAAGGTGGTGTAATTTCGCCACAACCAGCATTTATGCAAGTTGTGCGTAGTGAACTCCGAAAACAATTAGGCGATAAAGCAGAACATCTGTCTGGTATGAAGATTTTTACTACCTTTGATCCTGTAGCTCAATCAGCTGCAGAGCAAGCGGTAACTAACGTAATTGAGAAACTGCGAAAATCAACTAATAAAGAATTACAAACAGCAATGGTTATAGTTAGCCGAGAAACTGGAGAAATTCGTTCTATCATTGGTAGTGCTGAACCTCGTTATCCAGGATATAACCGTGCTTGGTTAACTCAGCGAGCAATTGGTTCATTAGCTAAACCATCAACTTATTTAACTGCACTAGGGCAACCCGACCATTACCAACTTAATACTTGGCTTGATGATAAACCTTTATCAATAAAGCTTGATGGTAATGGTTATTGGGAACCGAAAAACTATGATCGTAAATTTCGTGATCGTGTTATGTTAGTAGATGCTTTAGCACTTTCGCTTAATGTGCCAACAGTTAATCTAGGAATGGCATTAGGGCTTGATGCAACAAGGAATACTTTACAATCATTAGGTGTATCAACAGACCGTATATCTAATTTACCATCAAGATTACTAGGTGCTTTAGAATTAACACCGTTAGAAACGGCGCAGATGTTTCAAACGATAGCTAATAATGGTCAACGATCTCCACTTTCTATTTTAAGATATGTATTGACCGATAAAGGTGAGCTAGTTTATCAAAGCTACCCACAACAGCTTCAGGCTGTATCTCAACAATCGGCTTATTTAACCACTTATGCTATGCAACAAGTTGTTAACACGGGGACATCTCGTTCATTAAAAGCTAAATATGGTTCATTTAATTTAGCAGCTAAGACAGGAACAAGTAATGATTCTCGTGATAGTTGGTTTACAGGGATAGATGGTAAAAATGTTGCTGTTGTTTGGATTGGTTTAGATGATCATTCTCCAATGAAATTAACAGGAGCAACTGGCGCCTTAAAAATTTATAGTGAATATTTACAAAATAATCCACCAAAGAAATTAGTATTGCCACTACCTCAAAATATTTTTATGGTACCTATTGATAGTGATGGGCAGTGGCAATGTGATGGAAGTGGTATTCGCTCTTTACCTGTATGGACAATTAACCCTCATAGCTTATGCTCGGCCAATAACCAGCCTACGTCCGTTCAGCAGACACCAACTTGGGTTACTGACCTATTAAATAACTAAATGGAAATTATATGCCTGAATTACCAGAAGTTGAGACAAGTCGTCGAGGTATTTTGCCCTATTTGAAAGGACAGATTATTGATAAAATTATTGTTCGACAACCTAAACTACGTTGGCCCGTTGATAAGGCTATAAGCAATGTGCACGGGCAAGTAATTTTAGATATAAAACGTCGTGCAAAATATTTATTATTACAGTTACCCAATAATTGGCTCGTAATTCATTTAGGGATGTCTGGACGTTTACGTATTTTAAAAAATCCACAAAAAGCAGAAAAACATGATCATATTGATTTAATTCTAGAAAATGGTGTCACTCTACGTTATACCGATCCTAGGCGTTTTGGATCTTGGCTTTGGGCAAATTCGCTAGACGAAATATCTCAATTACAACATTTGGGACCAGAACCTTTAAGTGAAGAATTTTCAGCTGAATATCTATTTGAAAAAGCAAGGAGTCGAAAAGTTCCCATAAAAAGTTGGATTATGGATAATCATATTGTGGTTGGGGTCGGTAATATTTATGCTTCTGAATCGTTATTTATGGCAAAAATCGACCCTACTCGAAAAGTAAACTCCTTACAATTAAATGAATTTGAAAGGCTTGTAGCTGCTATTAAGCAAGTTCTTACTAAATCAATTAAACAAGGAGGAACAACACTCAAGGATTTCCTGCAGTCTAATGGTAAACCTGGGTATTTTGCGCAGGAGTTACAAGTTTATGGACGCGAAGGTGAACAATGTCTGATTTGTGGTACAGAAATAAAATCACAAAAAATTGGACAGCGTAATACTTTTTATTGTGAATTTTGTCAAAAATAGAAATACTTATTAAGCCAAAATTATCACTTTTGGCTATTTGTCAAATGGCTTTAACATTTTTAATACATCCCTTCTACCGCTTATATAAAAATATCTTATGAAACTCTTTAAACCTTACCTAAATAGGATTAGTATAAGCAATTAGATTTAGAATAATTATTTTTAATATCACTTTGATTATTATATATAATCAAACAATTAAAAGATAAAAATCTTTTTATTTTAAAGGCTATAGACTTGTGACTAGATATCGACTATCTTTCTCAGGGTATAATTGTTAATGGTTTGTAAAGCTTAATATATGGAATTAATTAGAGACAGCATATGAATTCCTAAAAGCTTGGTTTTCTGTTTTTTATGATTTTATATTTTATTCAACTCTGTGTATCTTATTTTTATTAAGGAATTTAAGATGATCAAATTCGCCTCCCGCTTTTTGGCAACTTGTTTTATTTTACTTTTTACCTCAATGGCTAATTCTGAAGTTAGAATTATTATTACTGATGGAGTGAGCTCAGCTAAACCTATAGCTGTTGCCCCATTTAAATGGACAGGTGGTGGAGAACCTCCACAAGCCATTGAAGAAATTATTGCTTCTGATTTGCGTAACAGTGGTAAGTTCAATCCTATTGACGTTAATCAAATGCCTCAGAAACCGACAACAGCTTCAGAGGTTACTCCAACTGTATGGAACAAAGTTGGTGTTTCAGCTGTTGTTGTTGGCTCAATACAACCTGATGCGTCAGGAAAATATCTTATAAATTATCAATTAGTCGATACAATTAATCGTCCAGGTACAGTTTTAGCTCAAAATCAATTCTCTATTGAAAAGCGTTGGGTTCGTTATGCAGCTCATACTGCAAGCGATGAAATCTTTGAATCACTAACTGGTATTAAGGGTGCATTTAGAACACGAATTGCTTATGTTGTAAAAATGACTAAAGGGCCGTTTTCGCACGAATTAAGAGTGTCTGATTATGATGGTTATGATCAAATTACTGTTCATCGTTCTAAGGAACCATTAATGTCTCCTACTTGGTCACCAGATGGGAAAAAAATAGCTTATGTAACTTTTGAAGGAGGGCATTCTTCATTAGTGTTAAAAACTCTGGATAGTGGAGCTGTACAAACAATAGCTTCTTTCCCTCAACATAATGGAGCACCAGCATTTTCTCCAGATGGTAGTAAATTAGCATTTGTTCTATCTAAAGGTGGTAGTTTAAATTTATATATGATGAATTTAAGTAGTAAGAAAATTACTCAAATTACCTCTAGCCGTAGTAATGATACAGAACCATCTTGGATGCCAGACAATCAAACAATTGTTTATACTTCCGATCAAGCGGGTCGACCTCAGTTATATAGTATTAATACCAATACTGGCGAATCGCAAAGGGTAACTTGGGATAATACGCAAAATCAGAATGCTAAAGTGTCACCTGACGGCTCTTTTATTGCAATGATATCAACTAATAATGGTGAACAGCATATAACTCGATATGATATGGATACAAAAACCTATCAACGTTTAACTGATACTTTTTTAGATGAAACCCCAAGTATTGCACCGAACGGTACAATGATTATTTATAGTTCATCTCAGGGATTAGGTACAATTTTGAACCTTGTATCTACAGATGGTAATTTCAAAGCAAGGTTACCAGCAACCGATGGGCAAGTAAAATTCCCTGCATGGTCACCATATTTATAAAGACAGCTTAAAAAAACAACTACATTTCAATTATTAAAATTGTGTAAAGTTTAAGGTCGTTATAATATATTACTCTAATCTTTCAGGCCTGTAATGGGCGTTACTTAGAAGTTGGTTAGATATATAAATAGAATTTATTCAAACAACAGGAGTTTATACAATGCAATTTTCTAAATTTCTTAAAGTAGCAGCGGTTGCTTTACCATTAATCGCTGTAACTGCTTGCTCATCTAATAGCAGCCAAACCGTTAGTGGTAATTTAAATGGTGCTTTATCAAAAGAAGCCTTAGAGCAACTTCAAAAATTACAACAAATTAATACAGTTTATTTTGATTTTGATAAATATAATGTTAGATCTGAATATGCGACATTATTAAATGCACATGCTGAATTTATTCGTACAAGTAACATAAAAGTTGTTATTGAAGGTCATGCTGATGAACGCGGTACTCCAGAATATAATATCGCATTAGGTGAACGTCGTGCTGCTGCAGTTAAATCATATTTACAAGGTAACGGTGCTTCTGCAAGTCAAATGGAAATCGTTTCTTATGGTAAAGAAAAACCTGCTGTGTTAGGTCATGATGAAGAAGCGTATGCTAAAAATCGTCGTGCAGTAGTAACCTATGTAGGATACTAATAACATCTTATAGCGGCTGATTATTCAGCCGTTTTTAATTTTAAGTTTACACTGAGTCTTATATAATATGCATAAAAAAATACTCACATTACTTTTATTCCTTTTATTTACTGGTTGTGCAGCAAGTAGTTCCGACATTGATCAAACGGTTCAAGCACAAGGACAGCTATTGATTGAAAACCAACAAAAAATTAGCGATTTGCAAGCAGATGTAGATACTCTTCGTGGTCAGTTAGAAGAGACAAAATATCAACTTAATCAGATAATTGAACGCCAGAAAATGATTCTTCAACAAATGACTAATAGTTCAGGATTTTCTTCAAATACCGATTTTGATTTACAAGGAGAAGGATATAGTTCAAAAACATCTTCAGATCCTACTTTGTCCAAATCTTCATCAGATTTATCTGGATGGGTAACTACTGGCGATGATAAAGCGGATTATAATTTTATAATCCGATTTGTTAATGAAGGCAAGCAAAATAACGAGGTTATTGATGCCTTTAAAAAACATCTGAAATCTTATCCAAAGTCTAGTTATCGAGCTAATGTTAACTATTGGCTAGGTCAGCTTTTATATAAACAAAGTAAAAAAAATGATGCTTCATTTTATTATGCTACTGTAGTAAAAGATTTTCCGTCTTCTTCCAAAGCTGCTGATAGTCTTTATAAAGTGGGGTTAATTTTACTTGATAAAGGAGATACCAAAAAAGCTAAAACTGTTTTTCAACAAGTAGTGAATAAATACCCAAAAGATAAGAATGCGGTAGTGCTTGCTAATAAAAAGTTAGCGTCACTAAAATGAAATGTATAAATAATCAGCTATTAGAAAAATGTAGCAATAAAGTGGTTGCGTAGTAATACAATTATAAGTATTATAGCACCCCGAAATTACTTATCGTTTCAGCTATTAAGCGCATAGTAGTTCTTATCAAATGGGTCGTTAGCTCAGTCGGTAGAGCAGCGGACTTTTAATCCGTTGGTCGAGCGTTCGAATCGCTCACGACCCACCATTATTAAATTTTAAAATTTAACCAGTAAATTTTTTCCAATTAAAGAAAGCAATAAGTTTTTTAGGAAAATGATCTTAGCAAACATAATATTGATAAATATTTTACGATAAGTTCCTTTTTATATTGATCAGCTGCACCTAAATAAGAAAAAACTTTCTCTCAGTTTTATACTCCTATCTTTTGAATCGCTAGTTACTTGCTGATTCTAAATTGATCCTCGCCAAAAAAGTGGACAAAAGTCGCCTCTATGATATAAACAAAAATCATAGGAGACAAATATTATGGTCAAAAAATTTAGTATCGAATTCAAACAACAATCAGTGGATTATGCGTTATCTAATGTACACCTTTCTATCAGCGAACTTGCCAACCATCTAGGTGTGGGTAAATCAACCCTAGATAAATGGATTAGGCAACTTTCCCGGAATAAAACTAGCCGTCGAGAGTTAACCGCTGAGCAACAGCGGATAATGGCGTTAGAAAAAGAGATTAAAGAACTGAAAATGGCTAATGATATACTAAAAAAGGCGCATGTGTACTTCATCAACAATCCAAGTCGATGAAGTACGCTTATATGAAAAATCATTTAACCTGCTATCCCGTTACTAGGATATGCTCATTACTTGGTGTCAGTTCATCGGGTTATTATGCTTGGTTAAAAAGAGCAAACAAATCAGCTAAACTCAGCGAGTATATCCAAAAACAGTATTGGCAACATAAAGCCCGTTTGGGTGCGCCAAGCCTGCTTCATGATGCAAGAGAAGCGGGCTATCAAGTTTCAGAAAGGACAATTAGCCGTGTTTTGCAACAATTGGGATTACGTAGTTTGAGATTACATAGTAAAGCAGCACGTAAATTCAAGTATAAAACAGACACGGCTCATCACAATATTGTGCCCAACACGTTAGATAGGCAATTTAACCCTGATAAGCCTAATAAAACATGGGTAACTGATATTACTTATATTAAAACAGGTGAAGGTTGGTTATATTTGTCGGTGATTATCGATTTATATGGACGAAAAGTGATTGCTAGGCAAACCAGTCGCTACATAGACCGTCATTTAGTGTGTAATACATTAAAACAAGCCTTATTTCGGCGTCACTTTCCTAAAAATGTACTCATTCATAGTGACCAAAGAAGCCAATATTGCAGTGCAGATTTCAAGCAATTATTATTACAATATGGGCTAAGGCAAAGCATGAGTCGAAGAGGAAACTGCTTTGATAATGCGGTTGTTGAGAGTTTTTTTCATACACTCAAAACCCATATTATTCATGACTGTTACTATAAAACGAGGAAGCAGGCTAATAAAGCACTATTTGAATATATTGAAATCTATTATAATCGGATACGCCGTCATTCAGCCAATGGCTGGGTATCACCTGAACAATATGAACAACAATATTACCAAAACAAAAAAATGATAGAGGCGGGCACTGTCTAATATTTTGGCGAGGATCACTATTGAGTAGCTGGGCTATCTCTTTTTTATTCTTTCCGGCTTGTAATAATACGAAAATCTGGTATCTTTCCTTCCTAGAAAGGTGATTATAATGCATAGCAATCTCCAAACTGTGGTGGTGCGAAGGTGCTAGTATAAATCACCTTTCTACTTTCTTCACTCCACCGTGTTTAAAATTGCACTTCATGTTTGAATCCAGGTCTTTAGAAAGAATAAATTTATTAGCCATAAAATAAATAGTCAATCATCTTCTGGAAATACTACATCAGGAAATACTTCATTAAATTTAGGGTGAAAATTACCAGCCGCAATGGCTTTGAGTTCGTCTATATCTGCTGTACTTGGGGGGATAATTCCAACTTCATATAAATCTTGTAGAGCCTTTATATAGAGAGGATAAGCGGCATCATAAGCGGCTTGGTCGCCTGTTTCTTTAATTGAGCTGAAGTAGTGGCAAAACTTGATTTTTTCTCGTTTAACCGCCTGTTTTGCTGCGTCAATCCAAGGGTAAATGCTGGGATCTGGTGTTTTCATGATGTTTCCTTATTCATCGTTATAAATCAAGTGCGCCGAAATGGATCATAGACATAAAGAAAAAAGTCAAAATTACCATACCAATAGTGGTGGGCATACTAAAGTAAGCATGGCCTAAAAGGTAGCTACCCACACACCAAGCAATAATCAGCAACCACGCAATGATATGCTTCACGTGCGAATTGGATGCCAATAAAAACCAGTACCGCAATCAAAAAGCTGCTGGAAATTGGCCAAACTATTAGGCTGATAGCCACAAACTCGAAAAATACAACATTGTAAGCTTCAGTATTAAATTTATATTTTAATAAATCACTTTGCAAGCTCATTTTTTGCCTCCCTGTTGTCAAACTGGTTTTAATAAGCTGTCTTATGTAATCAGCTATACTGATTTTATGATAAAAGCAATATTGGTCGAGTTGTTCTCGCAGTGCCATCAGTAAATCAATAGTGGTTCGCTTCATGCCGCAGGCAGGGGTATTGATTTTCTTCATTAGTGTAGTATATCCTTATCTTTTGCTATATATAGCATCAACTTAAAAAAAGCGATCCGCATAAGCTGCTGTAGTACCCACTTTTAAGTATAGCTAAATGAAATAGCATGATTTTCTAAAATTTTTTGCAAAGATTGAACTATTCAATAAGCGATAACGCGATCTTTATTCGGATTTATTGGTGATTACGCTATAATGGCGCTAATTTTTTAATTAGTAAAGTTAGAATAGCAATGGCGTTAAAAATAACCAATAAATGTATTAATTGTGACATGTGTGAGCCTGAGTGCCCAAATGAGGCAATCTCAATGGGGTTTGATACTTATGAAATTGATCCCAATAAATGTACAGAATGTGTCGGTTATTATGATCATTCGACTTGTCAGCGAGTTTGCCCTATTCAAAATGCTATCATTGCAGATCCTGAACATATTGAAACAAAAGAAGAGTTATTAGTAAAATTTGAGGGGCTTAAGTCTTCTTAAATCAGTTTAATTTAATATCAATTCGAAGTTCTTTTGGAATTTCAAAAGTGATATTTTCTAAAATGCCATCTGTCTCAATAAGTGATGTGCAACCTAAGATTTTTAAATGATCAATCACCTGTTGTACTAAAATCTCAGGCGCAGAAGCACCTGCTGTTACGCCGATCGTATGTGTGTTTATTAACCACTCTTTTTGGATGTCAGATGCAAAATCAATTAAATAAGCTTGTTTGCTGTTTCGCCTTGCTAGCTCGGCTAGGCGATTTGAATTAGACGAATTTTTAGAACCTACGACTAAAACAATGTCTGCGCGTGATGATAATTGTTTCACTGCTTGTTGGCGATTGGTTGTGGCATAGCAGATATCATTTTTGCGTGGGCTGCGAATATTAGGAAAACGTTTTTTTAAAGCATCTATAATTTGAGCTGTATCATCAACGGATAAAGTTGTTTGAGTGGTAAAGCAAAGATTATTTTGGTTTTTTACCTGTAGCTTTTTTACATCATCAATTGATTCGATTAAATAAATACCACCTTCGGGATTGTTATATTGTCCCATTGTACCATCTACTTCAATATGCCCAGCATGGCCGATTAAAATAACCTCTTCACCACGATAACTCGATCTAGCCACTTCCATATGTACTTTGGTTACAAGTGGGCAAGTGGCATCAAAAACACGGAGTTTATGTTGTTTGGCTTCCTCACGGATAGCTTTAGACACTCCATGCGCTGAAAAGATAAGAATTGAGTTATCGGGTACTTCGCTAATATCTTCAATGAAAATTGCCCCTAATTCTTTTAGGCGATTAACGACATAGCGATTATGTACTACTTCGTGACGAACATAAACTGGTGCGCCAAACAATTCTAGTGCACGTTCAACAATTGTGATAGCACGATCTACACCAGCGCAAAAACCGCGAGGATTGGCCAAAATAATTTGCATACTATACAGTCTTCTTTGGTTTTTTATAATTACTGAAAATAAATAGTCCAATACCAACGCAGATTGCACAGTCAGCAATATTAAAAGTTGGATAGTGCCAGTCACCAAAATTGACATCTAAAAAGTCAATCACAAATCCATGATAAAGACGATCAAATAAATTACCTAATGCACCGCCTAAAATCATTGATAACGACAAGTTCTCTAATTTTTGTTGGCAAGTGTTGCGGTATAACATGCGTACTATCACGGCACTGATAATTAAAGCGATAGCAGCAAGCATCATACGTTGCCCTTCAAAAATGCTAAAGGCAGCGCCAATATTGCGTACATAAGTGATAGAGAAGAATGGCAAAAGATTCACTGATTCAAATAGCGAGAAATTATTTATAATCCAAAATTTACTTGCGATATCAATGATAAAAACAATGATTGCAAATAATAACCAGTAAAGTCCATTATCTTTTTTCATATAGTTTGTGCTCATTATTATGTTTCCGCCGACAATCGTCGACGGAAAAGGTACTAGATTGCTTAAGGGATTGGCATAGCTCCATTTAATTTACTAAATAGATTGCTATGCGAAATGCCTTACCTCGCCTTTGCCGTGAATGTTTTCTTCACAACGCTTACATAAATGTGATGTTGGCTCATTATCGACGGTATAGTGCCAGCAACGAGGGCATTTATCACCTTGTGCTTTAGCGAGTTCAATTTTTAGTCCTTGAATATCGCTTTGTACAGCATTTTCTGGTGCTTCTTGTAATAGTTTTACGCTAGCTTGTGATGTTAGTAATACAAAGCGTAATTCGTTTTCTAATTTAGCTAATGTTGCTGCAATATCTTTATCAGCATAAAGCGTAACAGCAGCTTCAAGCGCACCACCAATCACTTTATCATTACGACCTTGTTCAAGCACTTTATTCACTTCGCTACGAATGGCTAAAATCTGAGCCCAATATTCGCTATTTAATGCTTCGCTTTCTGGCAATGTAAATAGTGCTGTATACCACTCATCTTCAAAAACAAATTCTTGTTTATCAGCCATTGGCAGATATTGCCAAATTTCATCAGCAGTGAATGATAAAATAGGTGCAATCCAACGAACCATTGCTTGCGCAATATGATATAAAGCAGTTTGGCAACTGTGACGGGCAATACTATCACTTTTTGCTGTGTATTGGCGATCTTTAATAATATCTAAATAGAATGATCCCATTTCGATTGAGCAAAATTGCATAATACGTTGTACGACTTTATGGAAATCATAATTTTCATAAGCCTGAATAATTTGTTCTTGTGCTTCTTTTGCCATACTAACCGCCCAGCGATCAAGTACAACCATATCTTCTGGTTTTACCATATCTTTAGCTGGATCAAATCCATTTAAATTCGCCAGTAAAAAACGTGCGGTATTACGAATACGGCGATAACTATCGGCAGCTCGTTTGATAATTTCTTCCGAATAACTCATTTCGCCTGAATAATCGGTCGATGCAATCCATAGGCGTAAAATATCAGCCCCAAGTTTGTTCATCACTTCTTGTGGTGTCACAATATTACCTAGTGACTTAGACATTTTACGGCCTTGACCGTCAACTACAAAACCATGTGTTAATACTTGTTTATAAGGGGCTTTATTATCAATTGCTGTTGATAACATTAATGAAGACATAAACCAACCGCGATGTTGATCTGAACCTTCTAAATAAAGTTCTGCATCATGTCCTTCAAATTCAGGGCGTGCACGCACAACAGAAGAGAATGTTGATCCTGAGTCAAACCAAACATCTAACGTATCAGGTACTTTACGATAATCATCAGCATCAGGACCTAAAAGATCTTTAATATCAGCATCCCACCAAGCTTGAATGCCATCTTTTTCAACTAGCTGTGCAACTTTTTCAACTAATGCTAGTGTATCAGGATGAAGTTCTTCGGTCTCTTTGTGAACAAACAACGTCATAGGTACACCCCATGTGCGTTGGCGAGAAATACACCAATCAGGGCGATTAGTAACCATGGTTTCAATGCGTGCTTGTCCCCAATCAGGGATCCAACGAACTTGCTTAATTTCTTTTAATGATTGGGTTCGCAGACCTTGTTTATCCATGCTAATAAACCATTGTGGTGTTGCACGATAAATAACAGGTGTTTTATGGCGCCAACAACATGGATAGCTATGTTCAATATTTTCAAAGTGTAATAGTGCGTTATGTTCTTTTAATATTTCAACGACAATTTTATTCGCTTTAAAGACAAATAACCCATCGAGACCAGCGCCCGTTCCTGGCAAGTAACAACCATTACCACCAACTGGATTTGCCACTTCAAGACCATATTTTTGACCGACCATAAAGTCTTCTGTACCATGTCCGGGAGCGGTATGCACAGCCCCTGTACCAGCATCAATTGTAACGTGTTCGCCAAGTACAACTGGTTCATCAAAATCAAGGAATGGGTGTTTAAAACGTAGCAACTCAAGAGCATTACCTTGGCAGCTACCTAATACTTTCCATTGGTCGATATTGGCGCGTTGCATTACAGATTCAACTAAATCAGTTGCTAAAATTAAGCACTCTTTATCATTGATTTGAACAAGTTGATATTCAAAATCAGCATTTAAAGCTATCCCGCGGCTAGCTGGTAATGTCCAAGGCGTGGTTGTCCAGATAACAGCATAAATGGTTAAATCAGTATTGATACCAAATTTATTTGCTACGGCTTGATTATCAACAGCTTTAAATTTCACATCAATTGCTGGTGATGATTTATCATAATATTCAACTTCTGCTTCGGCTAAAGATGACATACAATCAGTACACCAATAAACAGGTTTAGCGCCTTTAACTAAATGACCGTTTTTTATCACTCTACCTAACGCACGGATAATATTCGCTTCGGTATTGTAGTCCATTGTACGGTAAGGGTTTTGCCAATCACCTAGTACGCCCATACGGATAAAATCAGCTTTTTGTAGTTCAACTTGTGAAGCGGCATAATCGCGGCAAATTTGACGAAACTCAGCAGGTGTTACTTTTACACCTGGTTTTCCTACTTGCTCTTCAACTTTTTGTTCAATCGGTAAGCCATGACAATCCCATCCTGGAATATAAGGGGAATTATAACCGCTTAACCCTTTTGATTTGATAATAATATCTTTAAGGATTTTATTAACGGCGTGACCAATATGTAGTTTTCCGTTTGCATAAGGAGGGCCATCATGCAGAATAAAGTTTTTTTTACCTTTTTTGGCCGAGCGAATTTTGCGATAAAGTTCTTTATCGTACCAATTTTGTAACATTGCTGGTTCGCGTTTAGCAAGATCTCCTCGCATTGGGAATCCAGTTTCCGGTAGATTCAATGTATTTTTATAGTCTGTCATGCTGATTTATTCCAGTTAAATGTGTTGATACTACTTTTTATTGGTTAATTTTGCACTGATCTTTTTCGCAGTGCAAATATCTTGTGTAATTTGTTGTTTTAATTCTGCTAATGAGTCAAATTTTTTCTCATCGCGTAATTTTTTGATGAACGTTATGTCTAAATATTGTCCATATATATTACTCGAAAAGTCAAAAAGATTTACTTCAAGTATTGCGGTTTTTCCATTAATAGTTGGTCTTATCCCAATATTGGCGATACCGTGATAATTCTGATTATTGCAGATATTTTTGACTTTAACTAAATAGACTCCTTGTAATGCAGGCTTTTTTCGAAGTAAGTGAATATTTGCTGTTGGAAATCCCAATTCCCTTGCTAAAGCATTGCCATGGACTACGCGACCTTGAATTGTATAATCACGACCTAATAGACAATGAGCCAATTCAAAATCACTATTCAAAAGTGCTTGGCGAATAGCAGTACTACTTATACGAAAATTATTCCAAACAAATGTTGGTATGCTTTCTACTACAAAATCATGATTTCGCGAATATTGTTGTAGAAGGTTGATATCCCCTTTACGTTCAAATCCGAACCGAAAATCATCACCAATTGTAATGTATTTAGCTTGTAGCTTATTGATCAACCAATCTTGAATAAAATGATCGGCAGACATATTGGCAAAAGTTTGGGTAAATGGAATAGCAATAATATAGTCGATACCTAATTTTTCAATAAAAATAACTTTTTCATGAAATGAAGTTAAACGTGACGGCGCATTATCTTGGGCAAAAAACTCTAGTGGTTGCGGCTCAAATAACATCACAACAGTGGGAAGATTGAGTTTTTTACCTTGTTTAATAATATGGTTAATTAATTGTTGATGTCCTAAATGCACGCCATCAAAATTTCCCAAGGTTAGAACACATTGAGAAAACTGATTTTTTAGATTAGTTATACCACGGATAATCTTCATGAAAACAATGTTATTTATATTAAGTAACCAAGAATTATACCAATCTTTCTTGAAGATGCACGCAATATAAAGTTAGATTTTGTCGCTTTTCTTCAAGCATTTTCACTGTTTGAGATAAAATGCTAAGTGACTCGGTCATACTTTAAACTGTTGTGATTCAAACATACTCATTTATAAAATTAATAATGGTTTAGTGCTCGCAAAAATTCTTGCCTTGTGCTTGGGTTTGTTTTAAACCCGCCTCCGAGTGCAGTTGTTGTTGTAATACTATTGGAGTCTTTAATACCTCGGGCTTTAACGCAATAATGGGTTGCATCAATAGAAACCGCCACATTAACTGTACCTAGTAGTGTTTGTAGTGCCACTAAAATTTGTTGTGTTAATCTTTCTTGTACTTGAGGGCGTTGGGAAAAAAAAGTTACAATTCGATTAATTTTCGATAAACCAATGACTTTATCTTTGGGAATATAAGAAACCGTTGCTTTACCGTCTATTGTGACAAAATGGTGTTCACAGACACTAGTTAGCGTAATATCGCGAACCGTTATCATTTCATCAACTTGCATTTTATTTTCGATTAACGTAATTTTTGGAAAATTTTCGTAATAAAGACCAGAAAAAATCTCATCAACATACATTTTCGACACGCGGTGAGGAGTTTGTGCAAGGCTATCATCAGATAAATCAAGTTCCATTAGCTTCATAATTTCACGAAAATGCGACTCGATTTTTGCTTTACGCTCATTATTATCTATAACTAGACGGCATAATGGTGTTTCAAGATTTTTAGCTGCAAGGGCTTCTTTGACTTTTTGCGCGGCAGGGCTTAATTGTGTCATTTATTACATACTCAAGCGAAAATGAATGAGTTATTATATAACACTCATTGCGCAATATACAGTTGTTTACACATGATTTTATACTGAAACATAGTGTTACCTGAAACTTTTTTACATTATATTGTTGACTTGGTAAGAATATTATTACCAATTAGGTGTTATACTATCAGCCATTAAATTAAATAATGTTTAGGTAACCATAATGCCAAATAATACACCGATTATTTTAATTGATGGATCATCTTATCTTTATCGTGCTTTTTTTGCTTGTCCACCATTAACCAATGCTAAAGGTGAGCCTACAGGCGCTATTTTTGGTGTGGTTAATATGGTTCGTAGTTTAATTAATCAGTACAATCCTACACATATTGCTGTGGTCTTTGATGCAAAAGGAGGATCATTTCGCAATGAGCTTTATAATGAATATAAAGCCACGCGAGATGAAATGCCTGAAAATCTTCGTCCGCAAATTGAACCTATTCATACTATTTTGAAAGCTATGGGATTACCATTACTTTGTATTGAGGGTGTTGAAGCCGATGATGTAATTGGTACATTAGCAAGACAGGCTGAGAGGGAGAATCTAGAAGTATTAATCAGTACTGGCGATAAAGATATGGCGCAGCTAGTGAGCGATAGAATTACATTGATTAATACGATGAATAATACCCAATTAGATCCACAAGGGGTAATAAAAAAATTTGGTGTTCCGCCAGAAAAAATTATTGATTATTTAGCTTTAAGAGGCGATTCGTCTGATAATATTCCTGGCGTACCAGGTATAGGTGAAAAGACAGCACAAAGTTTGTTATCTGAATTTGATGGTGTCGAGGATATTTATAATCGGTTAGACGATATTGAAAAATTGAAGATCCGAGGTGCTAAATCTTTAAAACAGAAATTGATTGATAATCAAAATGATGCCGATCTTTCTTATTTACTTGCAACAATCAAAACTGATGTTAAGTTAGATTTTTCCAATGAACAATTATTGGTAGGTGATATTGATGTTAAGGCTCTAGTTGAGTTATTTAATTATTATGGTTTTCATCGTTGGCAAAAAGAATTAATGGCTGGTACTTTTTTAAATCAGCAGAAAAATCAAGTTATAGAAGGTGATGATAATTACTTCATTCAAGAAGAACAAACAACAGCACAAAAAAGAGAGACTGATTACCAGTGTATATTAACTGAAAAGCAATTAGATGAATGGATCACAAAATTAACAAATAGTGGACTATTTGCTTTTGATACTGAAACAGATAATGTTGATCACGTGCATGCTAAATTAGTTGGTATATCATTAAGTGTTGAACCTCATCAAGCGGCTTATATTCCACTTTCTCATCAGTATTTAGGTGTTCCTAAGCAATTACCACTAGATGATGTATTAGCTAAATTAAAACCAATATTTGAAAATCCAGAAATCAAAAAAATTGCCCAAAATGCAAAATTTGATTACAGCGTGCTAGCAAATTATGGCATAACCATACAAGGAATTGCGTTTGATACTATGATTGAATCTTATGTATTAAATAGTAATGACCGTCATGATATGGATAGTTTGGCCAATCGCTATTTGGATCATAAAACCATTACTTATGATGAATTAACTAAATTTGATAAAATTCAGGTTACTATTGATAACATTGATGTGGAAAAAACCACAAAATATGCTGCCGAAGATGCCGATGTTACCTTACAATTGCATAATAAATTATGGCCAGATCTTGAAAAAGATGAAAAATTAAAAGCTTTATTCACTGATATTGAAATGCCACTTACCACTTTGATAGCAGAAATGGAACGAACAGGTGTTTTGATTGATGTTAAGTTATTAAATAAACATTCTAGTGAATTGAGAAAGAAATTAAACGAAATTCAAGAAACGTTACAATTGTTGGCAGGTGAAAAATTTAATCCAGCATCACCTAAACAGATTCAAGCTCTTTTATTTGATAAACATCAATTACCAGTTCTCAAAAAGACACCAAAGGGCGAGCCATCAACCAGTGAAGATGTTTTGAGTGAGCTAGCTAATCAATACGAATTACCACGCATGATCTTGCTTTATCGTAGTTTAGCTAAGTTAAAAAATACTTATACCGATAAATTGCCATTGATGGTTAGTCCTATCGATCATCGTATTCATACCAATTATAATCAAATCGGTACTGTAACTGGGCGATTGTCGTCAAATGAGCCAAATTTACAACATATTCCAGTGCGTAATCAAGAAGGCCGACGAATTAGACAGGCATTTATTGCGCCAAAAGGTTATAAGATTATTTCTGCCGATTATTCGCAAATTGAATTACGTATCATGGCGCATCTATCACAAGATAAAAGTTTACTTTATGCTTTTTCTCATGACAAAGACATTCACCGTGTTACGGCTAGTGAAATTTTAGGTAAAACTGAATCTGAAGTGACTTCTGAAGAGCGAAGGCGTGCAAAGGCGGTTAACTTCGGATTAATTTATGGTATGAGCGCCTTTGGTTTATCTAAACAAATTAATATTGCGCGTAAAGAAGCTCAGTTTTATATCGATCGTTATTTTGAGCGCTATCCAGGTGTTCAAGCGTATATGGACCAAATTCGCCAACAAGCTGCTGAACAAGGTTATGTTGAAACCCTATCTGGTCGACGTTTATATCTTCCGAAAATTAAATCAGGAAGTGGTATTGAACGACGCGGTGCTGAGCGTGCTGCCATTAATGCTCCAATGCAAGGTACAGCGGCTGATATTATTAAAACAGCAATGATTAAGGTAAGTGAATGGATAAAAAGCTTGCCTGTAGGTAATATTAGAATGGTTATGCAAGTACACGATGAGTTAGTATTTGAAGTAAAAGAAGAATTAGTTGAGCAATATAAAGCCCAGATAAAATCGATCATGGAAAATTGTTACCAACTATCTATACCATTAAAAGTGGATGTAGGTGTGGGTGATAATTGGGATGAAGCACATTAATCATACTAAATTCGTACTAAATAATTCAGCCTTATCTGTCTAGTTAAGGCTGATATTATACTTAAACGTATACTTTCCTGAAACTTTTTAACAAGTTAAATTAACCTGTTAACTATAATGGAACTATTGCCGAAACCTTTCGGCGTGTTAGAATAAGCAACTAAATTGAATCGATACAAACATATTATTCTGCTTGTTGATATATGGCAGAATTAAAGGAAATGGTGCTGGTATTCGTGTTGTTGTTAAAGCTCTATTTTCGTTATTATTAGGATTATTTCATGAAAATCAAAACCCGTTTTGCACCTAGCCCAACAGGCTATTTACATGTAGGTGGTGCTCGTACAGCACTTTATTCTTGGCTCTATACTCGCCATGCAAAAGGTGCATTTGTATTACGCATTGAAGATACCGATCTTGAGCGCTCAACGCCTGAAGCGATTGAAGCAATAATGGAAGGTATGAATTGGTTAAAATTATCATGGGACGAAGGTCCTTATTATCAGACTAAACGCTTTGATCGTTATAATCAAGTCATCGATGAAATGTTAGCCAAAGGTACAGCTTATCGTTGCTACTGTTCTAAAGAGCGCCTTGAAAAATTGCGTGAAGAGCAGATGGCAAAAGGTGAAAAAGCGCGTTACGATGGGTATTGCCGTTGTGCTTCAGTACAACAAGAGCATACTCATGATGAGCCACATGTTGTTCGTTTTGCTAACCCTACTGATGGTACTGTTATTTTTAATGATTTAATCCGTGGCCCAATTGAGATTGCTAATAAAGAGCTTGATGATCTTATTATTCGCCGCACTGATGGTTCACCAACTTATAATTTCTGTGTCGTTGTTGATGATTGGGATATGGAAATTACCCATGTTATTCGTGGTGAAGATCACATCAACAACACACCACGCCAGATCAATATCCTAGAAGCATTAGGAGCGCCAATTCCTAAATATGGTCATGTATCAATGATTTTAGGGGATGATGGACAAAAATTATCTAAACGTCACGGAGCGGTTAGTGTCATGCAATATCGTGATGATGGTTATTTGCCCGAAGCATTACTTAACTATTTAGTGCGTCTTGGTTGGTCACACGGTGATCAAGAGATATTTTCTGTTCCAGAAATGATTAGTTATTTTTCATTAGATGCGGTTAGTAAATCAGCCAGTGCCTTTAATACTGAAAAATTACTTTGGTTAAATCACCATTATATCAACCATCTTGATGCGGATTATGTTGCTCAACATTTAATTTGGCATATGAACCAACAAGGATATGATTTATCAAAAGGTCCTGATCTTATCACTATTGTTAAGTTATTTGGTGAACGTTGTAAAACGCTTAAAGAGATGGCTGAATCATGTGCTTATTGCTATCGAGATTTTGAAGATTATGATGCCGATGCGGCTAAAAAACATTTACGCCCAGTCGCCAAAGAGCCATTAGAAACAATTAAAGCAAAAGTTGAAGCTATTGCTGACTTTGATTGGCAAATTGATAAAATTCATCATGCGATTGAAGCAACTGCAACTGAGCTTAATGTTGGTATGGGTAAAGTTGGCATGCCATTACGCGTTGCTGTAACAGGTATCGGGCAATCGCCATCGGTTGATGCAACTGTTTTTGCGGTAGGCAAAAAACGAGCGCTTGCTAGAATTGATAAGGCTTTGGCATATATTAATCAACGTGAGCAATCTCAAAATTAATATATTTATTGCAGGGAAATCCCTGCAACCCTTTTTGTCAAAGTGAGAACTTCTATGGTTCGCTTAAAAAAACGCTATTGGATCGTACTCAGTATTTTATTTTTCCTCATATTGTTTTGCTTGTTTGGGTGGCATTATTGGCAGACTTTCAAGCAGAAAAATGGGATTATTGTCGATTGGCATGGTGTTAGCGTTGGCTTTAAAGGTCTTACTTTTGATGAACTTACTGTCAGTAAACCATCCCAAGTTTCTATAACTGCTAAAAATTTATCAATTTCATTATCGCAGTTAACTGCAAATAATTTAGATATTTATTGGCAACTCAATGAATCTGAAATAGCTTTAGAAACTATTGAAAATACGGTTGATACAACGACTGAAACGCTTAATCAATCTGATCCCGAGCTCTCTTTGATTTCAACTATTATTTATTGGTTACCTAAAACGATTCATATAGATACACTGCGACTTTATGAACAAAATAAAGCGAGATTAGATTTAAAAGTTGATATAAGTAAACAGCAAGAAGCAATACAACTTAATTTATCAACCAATACCCAAGAAATAACACAATTGTCTGCCACTTTGTTGTTTAATCAACAGGCTTTGCGGATTGACATACAAAACGGCCTTTTTAAAACATCCCTAAATCAATTTGGTTTACAAAATAGTAATTTAGTCTTACCGTTTACTGGTTGGCTATCTAGTCATCAATTGGAATTAATAACTTCGGATAAAGCATCAATTAGTTTAGAAAAAGCAAATCTTTCTGATGATTTAATCCTTGGTTCTTCCAATGGCGATTTCAATATTCAACTTAAATCAAACATTCCATTTGATAGTAACCAACTATCTGCTATAGCAACATTAACCATTAACAAACTCAATGGTATTTATAAAACTAGTGAAATTAAATCGGTTACAGGCGATATCAATATTATTATTAAAGATAACCAATTTACTATTTCAACACCAGTATTAAATATTCAAGAAGTAAATATGGGGATCGCTTTTGAAAAGATTAAATTAGTTGGAAGCTATTTAGCCTCGTTTAAAGCACCAAACAAAGGAGCGGTTACATGGAAAAAAGCTCAAGCTAATATCTTCTCTGGTTTGGTTTTTATTGAAGAAAATAAATTGAATTTAGCTAAATTACCCCAACAATTTAATTTAAGGTTAAAACAGATACAGCTAAAAGATATTTTTAAGCAATATCCTTCTGAAGGGCTTGCTGGTGATGGTGTAATTGATGGTGTTTTACCTATTACGTTATCAGAGATAAAGAAAAAGGGTGAAACAGCTTTAAAATTTGTCATTAAAAATGGCAAGTTAGTTACGATCAACGAGGGTTATTTACAATTTGAAAATTCTGCCCTCAAAAGCTATGGGCAAAATAACCCCAATATGAAAATACTCACTGATATTATTAAAAATTTTCATTATACTAAGTTACAAGGCGCAGTTGATTACGCTAATGACATTGCCAAATTAAAATTGAATATTCAAGGCAGTAATTTGGATGTCGAAAATGGTAAAGCGGTTAATTTAAATATCAACCTAGAAGAAAATATGACTAAGTTGCTTATGAGTTTGCAGTTATCCGATCAAATTAGTGAGCCAATCCGTAAACGTATTGAAGCTTATTTAAAAAATAAATCTTCAAAATAAGGGGTTATTTTATGGTACGAAATGTTATTGCAATTATAATATTAGCAGGTGTATTAACGGGATGTTCACCAACAGTTAAAGTTCAAGCACCGAGTGAACCAATTAATATCAATTTAAATGTTAAGATAGACCATGAAATTAATATTAAGGTTGATAAAGCTTTAGATAATATAATCAATAAATCTGGATTATATTAATTAATAAATTTTGTTTTTATCTGTCTTTTTGATTATAAGTATTAATAAAAATCTATACTCACATTCAAATAAATAAAATATGATGTATTTATTAAGGAGTTTGTTATGAATATCTGTAAGAAAGCAACCTTGGTATTATTTTCAGTTGTGTTATCTTTTTCTGCGTTTGCATTAAATTTAGATCAAGCAATAGATTCATTAAGCCAAGCCAAAGCACAAGGGATAGTTGGTGAACAGGCTGATGGTTATTTAGGTGTAGTGAAAAACGAAGGTAACGCTTCTGAAATTGCACAATTAATTAATCAGGCTCGTAAAGAACAATACCAAAAAGTATCAGCTGAAAGTAATGTCTCTTTAAGTGAAGTAGAAAAAAAGGCTGGTAGTAAAGCGCAAGAAAAGACCCCAGCAGGTCAATATATAAAGCGACAAGGCCAATGGTTAAAAAAATAATTGCTACTTTTTTTAATAGTAAGAAAAGTATAATCACATTATGCTTTAATTGTGTATAAATAATGTGTATTCTGTTTATTTAAATATTTGTTTTATGTTTAACAAAATAAAAAAATTTTTATCTAGTTAGTTTTTACTTGTAACAGTATCGCTTATGCGATTTGAAATGGAGAAAATCAATGTGTTCGATTTTAGGTATTCTTGATATTAAATCAGATCCAGAACAGCTACGAACAAAAGCATTAGAGCTATCATGTCTACAGCGTCATCGTGGTCCTGATTGGTCTGGTATCTTTGCGTCTGATAAAGCAATTCTTGCTCATGAACGTTTATCAATTGTAGATGTTAATACAGGATCTCAGCCTCTTTATAATAAAGATAAAACCCTAGTTTTAGCGGTAAATGGCGAAATTTATAATCATCAAGAACTCCGAAATCAGTACAAAGATCGTTATGAGTTTCAAACAGGTTCTGACTGCGAAGTGATTCTTGCTTTATATCAAGAAAAAGGTATTGATTGCCTTGATGAATTACAAGGTATGTTTGCTTTTATCCTTTATGATATCAATAAAGGCAGCTATTTTATTGGCCGTGACCATATTGGTATTATTCCAATGTATACAGGTCATGATGAAAATGGTACATTTTATGTTGCCTCTGAAATGAAAGCATTAGTGCCTGTTTGTAAAACAATTGAAGCTTTCCCTCCGGGATGCTATCTATCTAGTACCGAAGGTGAAATCAAAACGTATTACAAACGTGACTGGATGGATTACGAAAATGTGAAAGACAATAAGACAGATATTAATGCACTGCGTGTTGCATTAGAAGAGTCTGTAAAAAGTCATTTAATGTCTGACGTGCCATATGGTGTTTTATTGTCAGGTGGACTTGATTCTTCCGTCATTTCAGCGATCACTAAAAAATTCTCAGCACGTCGTGTTGAAGATCACGAAAAATCAGAAGCATGGTGGCCACAGTTACACTCATTTGCTGTAGGTTTAAAAGGTGCTCCAGATCTTAAAGCTGCACAAGCGGTTGCTGATCATCTAGGTACAGTTCACCACGAAATTAACTTTACCATTCAAGAAGGTATTGATGCGATTCGTGACGTGATTTATTTTATTGAAACTTATGATGTAACCACAATTCGTGCTTCAACACCAATGTATTTAATGGCACGTAAAATCAAAGCAATGGGAATAAAAATGGTTCTTTCTGGTGAAGGTGCTGATGAAGTTTTCGGCGGTTACCTCTATTTCCACAAAGCGCCAAATGCTAAAGAGTTCCATGAAGAAACCGTACGTAAATTAGCAGCACTACATATGTATGATTGTGCACGTGCGAATAAAGCAATGGCGGCTTGGGGCGTTGAAGCTCGAGTACCATTCCTTGATAAAAAATTCTTAGATGTCGCAATGCGCATTAATCCAAAAGATAAAATGTGTGGTAGCAATGGCAAAATGGAAAAACATATTGTCCGTGAAGCATTTGAGTCTTACTTACCTGCATCTGTTGTTTGGCGTCAAAAAGAACAATTCTCTGATGGTGTTGGTTATAGTTGGATTGATACATTAAAAGAAATTGCAGAAAGTAAAATTACTGATCAGCAATTAGAAAATGCAAAATTCCGCTTCCCATATAATACGCCAACTTCGAAAGAAGCTTATATGTATCGTGAAATTTTCAATGAACTATTTCCAGTTGAAAGTGCGGCTCATTGTGTACCTGGTGGTCCAACTGTTGCATGTTCAACTGCTAAAGCAATTGAATGGGATGAATCATTTAAGAACTTAAACGATCCATCTGGACGTGCGGCGGTTGGTGTTCATAACGACGCTTATAAAAAATAATTGGTTTTAGCGATAATTATTTGATATAAAAAAACGGGGAATATTCCCCGTTTTTTATTAACGATAGACCAAATTAAATTATTAATGCGCAGCGCCTTTAGGTGCACCAATCGGTAAAACCGTACGACCAAATTGCTCATTAATCACTTCTGCCATTGCTAGATAAACAGCACTTGCTCCACAAATAATGCCTTCAAAACCTGCAATATGAATAATGCCATGGTTACCTGAAATATTACCAATAGCTAATAAAGCAAATAAAACGGTTAAACTAGCAAAAACAAATTGTAATGCGCGGTTGCCTTTTAATGTACCAATAAACATAAAGCCAGTAAAAATTCCCCATAATGCAAGGAAAATACCAACAAAAGTGGCATCTGATGGCGCTGTTGCTGGTGAAGTTGGTAAATACCAAATACCCACTAACGCAATCCAAAAGAAACCATAAGAAGTAAATGCCGTTGTACCAAACGTATTACCTTTTCGAAATTCTAAAATGCCAGCAATGACTTGCGCAAGGCCTCCATAAAAAATACCCATTGAGACAATTACTGTCATAGCAGGAAAAAATCCAGCATTATGAATATTTAATAAAATTGTTGTCATACCAAATCCCATTAAGCCAAGAGGGCCAGGATTTGCAAGTTTTGTTTGTTCCATAAGGATCCTATAAATTAAGTAAGATGATTAAAGAGCGGCAATAATAAGTGTAGAAAACGCTATAATCAAGGTTTTAGAAAAATAATTTTTTTTACCCCTTGATATTAATAATAACGTTCCCATTTATGTGAAAAGAAAAAACATTTCTTTGTGAAGTAAGGGCTTGAAAATTAAAATTTAAGACTTATATACAAGAAATAAAATACAGGTTTTGAGGAGAAAAGATTATGGGTAAAATTATTGGTATTGATTTAGGTACAACAAATTCATGTGTTGCTGTAATGGACAATGGTCAAGCAAAAGTATTAGAAAACGCTGAAGGCGATCGTACAACCCCTTCTATTATTGCTTATACACAAGATGGAGAAATCTTAGTTGGCCAACCAGCAAAACGTCAAGCAGTAACCAATCCACAAAATACACTATTTGCAATTAAACGTTTAATTGGTCGTCGTTTTGAAGATACCGAAGTTCAACGTGACGTTAGCATCATGCCATATAAGATCGTAAAAGCTGACAATGGCGATGCATGGGTTGATGTTAAAGGTCAAAAAATTGCACCACCACAAATTTCTGCTGAAGTATTGAAAAAAATGAAGAAAACAGCAGAAGATTATCTTGGTGAAGCGGTGACTGAAGCGGTTATTACTGTACCTGCTTATTTTAACGATGCGCAACGTCAAGCAACTAAAGATGCTGGTCGTATTGCAGGACTTGATGTAAAACGTATCATCAACGAACCAACAGCTGCAGCGCTTGCTTATGGTTTAGATAAAGATGTAGGTAACCGAACTATAGCGGTTTATGACCTTGGTGGTGGTACATTTGATATTTCTATTATCGAAATCGACGACGTTGATGGCGAAAAAACCTTTGAAGTATTAGCAACAAATGGTGATACTCATTTAGGTGGTGAAGATTTTGACTCACGCTTAATCAATTATTTAGTTGACGAATTTAAACGTGAACAAAACTTCGATCTAAAAAATGATCCGCTAGCAATGCAACGATTAAAAGAAGCGGCAGAAAAAGCGAAAATTGAATTATCATCAGCGCAACAAACTGATATTAATTTACCTTATATCACTGCTGATGCAAGTGGTCCAAAACATTTAAATATTAAAGTGACTCGCGCTAAATTAG
>NZ_LZHK01000131.1:0-3165 GCF_001690415.1 Gilliamella sp. Imp1-1 | reverse complement strand
CAAATTAAACTGCCATTATCAAAATTGGATTTATTTCATTCAGACCGAGGCAAAGAGTTTGATAATCGGTTATTAGAGGCGTGTTTTAAGACATTTAATATCACGCATTCATTAAGCAAGAAAGGGGGTCCATATGACAATGCGGTAGCGGAAGCGACATTTAAAACAATTAAAACGGAATTTGTAAAAGGCCAACGTTTCAACTCAACGGCTGAATTACAACGCGCTTTTTCGGCTTATGCTTATTGGTATAATCATAAACGATTACATTCTTCGTTAGGCTACTTGCCTCCCGTTGAATTTAAAAAACACTTACCCCTTAATTTTTTTGTTTGAAAATGTGTTGCCATTCCAAAGTCTATAAAACAATAGCACAAATAGCATGGCTTAGCCTTAATCCAATAATATCAATAAAAAGATTATAATTGGTTAACCAATTGTATAAGTCAACTGGAAGGCACTTACTACCTCAATTCAGTTAATATTAGAAAAATATTTAAAATAATTGTTTTATATCTTAGTAAACACTTTATCGTAATACATAAAATGCTATTAATGCATAACAATTTTGACATTACATTCTTCTAAGCGCTATATTGGATGTGATCTTTTCTACATCTATATCGTTAAGCAGTTTTTTTAAAGCAGTTTAAATTTAAAGGAGATGTAATATGAACATTTTAAATAACATTTTTTCCAAAGTATTTCCAAGTGCTCAAGCAACAGTAGATAATGCAGTTGATGCTGTGAAGGATAAAGTTGAAAATATCACTACATCTGTTAAAAATACAGTATCGAGTGGCTCAGAGAAAGTCCAAGATAAAGTAGAGCAAAGCGCATCCGCAACTAATGTTGATGTTTCCTCTATTCTTGAGAATTTAGCTAAAAAGCACCCTGAAACGCTTAACTGGAAAACATCTATCGTTGATCTATTGAAATTATTAGGTATAGATAGCAGTTTAGATGCACGGAAAAATTTAGCGAAAGAACTGAATTATCCAGGCAATACTGATGATACCGCAGCAATGAATACATGGTTAATTAAAGAAGTAATGAAAAAAATTGCTGAAAAAGGTGGTAATGTAACCCATCTTTTCTCTTAAAAGAGAATATTAAGACAATTAAATCCACCTAATATTTTAGGTGGATTATTTAATTAAGATATAGAATTATCTATTGTTACGTTATTGAAAAATTCAATAATTTAACTAAGCTTTAAAAGCATGTAACTTGTTCATTGCAACGTCTATTCCATCAGACAATAAGATATCTGTACAACGCAAAGATTCGTCAATAGCTTTATCAATTAATTCCTGTTCAGGTTTAGATGGCTTATTTAAAACATAACCAACAACTTTATTTTTATCGCCAGGATGTCCAATACCAATTCTTAACCGATAAAAATTTAAATTATTTCCCAATTTACTAGCAATATCTTTTAGCCCATTATGCCCACCATGACTACCACCAAACTTAAGTTTAGCTATTCCGGGATTTAAGTCGAGTTCATCATGTGCAACTAAGATCTCTTCTGGCTTTATTTGGTAAAATGTCGCCATAGCTTGAACAGCTTTACCACTTAAATTCATGAAAGTAGTTGGAACTAATAAACGTACATCATGACCTGAAATGTTGATTCGTGATGTGTAACCAAAAAATTTTTGTTCATTTTTTAATGATTGATTATAACGTTCAGCCAATTGCTCAACAAACCACGCACCTGCATTGTGCCTTGTTGCTGCATATTCATTTCCGGGATTGGCGAGTCCTACAATCAGTTTTATCGTTATCATAATATTTTTATTGTCACTGATTTTATCGAGAAAAATGCCCCAATAAGGGGCATTATAGCAATGATAAAATAGGTTATTGATGGAACATTGCTGAAATTGATTCTTCGTTACTAATTCGACGAATTGCTTCAGCAAGCATACCTGATAATGTTAATTGGCGAACATTTTTCAATGCTTTTACTTCAGCCGTTAATGGAATTGTGTCACAAACAACAATTTCATCAATAGCACAGTTTTTAATGTTACTTACTGCTTTACCTGAAAATATCGGGTGGGTAGCATAAGCAAATACTCTTTTGGCACCTCGCGCTTTTAAAGCATCAGCTGCTTTACAAAGTGTTCCTGCAGTATCAATCATATCATCAACTAAGATACAATCTCTATCAGCAACATCGCCAATAATATTCATCACTTCTGCTTCATTGGCACGTTGACGACGTTTATCAATAATTGCCATATCAGTATCATTAAGTAGTTTAGCTATCGCACGAGCACGCACCACTCCGCCAATATCAGGGGAAACAACAATTGGGCGATCAAACTCACGTTGTAGCATATCTTCTAAAATAACTGGGCTACCAAATACATTATCAACAGGTACATCAAAGAAACCTTGAATTTGTTCGGCATGAAGATCAACGGTTAATACCCTATCGACACCAACAGTTGATAGAAAATCAGCAACAACCTTAGCTGTAATAGGTACACGAGCCGAACGAACTCGACGATCTTGCCTTGCATAACCAAAATAAGGAATAACAGCAGTAATACGACCAGCAGATGCTCGGCGCATTGCGTCGATCATAACTAATAATTCCATTAAATTGTCATTGGTAGGAGCACAAGTTGATTGAATAATAAAAACATCTTCACCACGGACATTTTCATTGATTTGGACATTAACTTCACCATCACTAAAACGGCTTACCACAATGTCACCAAGAGAAGTATAAAGACGATTAGCTATACGTTTTGCTAGTTCTGGTGTGGCATTACCAGCAAAAAGCTTCATATCAGGCACGAGAAATCCTCAAGCATGTATTCATGATTACTTTATTCGTAATCGGTTAAACTGGGGCTATAATTATATAATCATTTATCGATTATGCTCAACTACAATATAAAAATATATTGAAAATATTTGATATATTTTTATAAATCACCTAGATTACACCATGAAGTGCAATTCTTCTTAACTCCTTAGAATAAAAATCGGCAGGGCTTTTAAACTTATGCCGTTTTCTTGGGCGTGTGTTCAACAGATATTGTATTTTCTTTATCTGTTTGTCGTCAACTAATGAAATGGCCGCTGACTTAGGTATAAACTGACGTATTAAGCCATTGGTGTTTTCATTTGTGCCTCTTTGCCAGC